>NZ_JALAHD010000161.1 GCF_022712095.1 Chryseobacterium sp.
ATGTTGCACCTTCTTGGTATTTTACTGCATTTGGGCTAAGGTCAGAAGGTTCTATATTTTCAAGTGGTAACAAATCACCTTCATAATCAGCAGGAAAAATACAGTAAGGATGGACTTTTCTTTTTGGTGCTGTCCAAAATCTAACTCCGTTATCCTGATTACCCCCTAATAGTATATAATTATTAGAATTACTTTTATCAATACCTACTATTATGGTTGTATGTCCGTTATTGTGCCATTCTACAATTCCTCCTATATACATTTCATTATATTTTTTTCCCCATTTTTCAGATGTTTCATAAGGAGCTCCATTATTTCTTTTAACTAAATTTTCTTTCCCGTGCCAAATAGCCCCCGGATCAGGTTGATATTTGTGACCGGAAGCTTTTAAACAGTATGCTACAAAAGCCCCACACCAAGCAGAATTCGCCCTATTTGAGTCGTTTTCACTACCACATCTCCTCATCTTAGCATTGTCTGTACTTGCGTGATATGTATCTATAATATACTGACAGTGGGTAGATTCCCTAATTGCTTTTGCCTCTTCTGCAATTGCAATATCTACCCAAGGAGGGTATTTTCCATCACTATCTCGTCTCTCTTCCGGCTTATTTTCACAGATTCCTCTGAAAATTTCAGATTCACCCAAATTATAATGCTCTCTTGTCAAAACATCAGTAACCTCCCAAACATAAGTTTTACCATTTTCAAAACCTTTTCTACTAATAACTCCTCTAGAATAAGATCTAAACTGTCTTCTATTTGCATACTCTCCATTTTCCCTCATAAAAGAAGGGTTACTGGAATAACCATATTTTGTCACCCATGGTTCTCTGCTCAGATTATCAACATCATATGGAGCATTTGGTACTGAAACCCCTTCATCAAATAATATATAATTTCCATTACTACCTTGCCCTACTGCATTTTGTTTTAAAACTAACAAATAAAGATCGGTCATAGTGTTAAGCAAGTCTTTCTTTCTCTCAAAATATTTCTTAACATAATCCATTTGCTCAACAAAAGTCATTCTTTTCAATTCGCGTCTGGTTGTTCCTACGGACCTGGCTGATGCATCACTAAATTGGATTAATCCTGAGTAACCAGATCCATTATCCTTTGAAGGATCAAAAGTTGCAGCAGTTTCCAGATGCATGACAGA
Organism: Chryseobacterium sp.; assembly: GCF_022712095.1. Classification (GTDB taxonomy): domain Bacteria; phylum Bacteroidota; class Bacteroidia; order Flavobacteriales; family Weeksellaceae; genus Chryseobacterium. Next base: position 1,163 of record NZ_JALAHD010000161.1, read on the forward strand.
CATTAGTTCACTGGCCTTCTGCTTTTTTTGTTCTTCACCCCATAACTCTGAACAAACCTGTAAAACTTTTTTACGTTGTTCACAAGTAAGCTTACTGCTCCAATAAAATTGATTTTCATCTAACTTACAAAAACATTCCTTTGGATCCTTAGCTTTTTCACTTTTGACGATCGTTTCAGTCTTCCCCTCCTTTTTCTTTGGAGCAGGCTTCTGTTCAGCCTTCACTGTTCCTTTTGATTCTCCCCAATCCCACAATTCACTAAACCAATCTACCACCTCATCAACAATTCCTTTCTCTTCTTTTTTAGATTGGGGCTTTTGGGCGGCAGGGGAATCTTTAGCTTTTACGGGAGCTTGTGCAGGTTTTTTAGGCACTTTATAATCTGGATTTTTTACATCCACATTTTTTGTAGCATGTTTTTTATTTTTATAATATTCTACCGTTACGTAAAATTCAAGTTCTTTAGCATCTGTTTCCCCTTTCATGGCTTTCTGCATTAGAGCCTTTGTCAGCACAAACTCTGCATTGGCCAATCCGTTTTTCCCTACTGCTACCGTCTTACTGTCTACAAAAAGATTAGCAGGATTATGTCCTTGACCTTTCGCATCATCTTCCCAAAGGGTAAATAAGAGCTTTTCTCCCGTAAGATTTACGGTTTGTGCTTTAGCAACTAATTTTTCTGTATAGCTAAAAACTGTTCCTTTAGAATCATCAGCATAAAACAGCTCTACTTTATTGATCTTTGGAATGGTACTTTCCTGTGGTCTGATTTCTATGGTAGTGGGACCCTTTCCTTCCGGAGAGTGGAGGTAAGCTTCTAATCTATACGTATGTTTAGAAGCAACCTGTCCAAAGGTAAAAACCCCGTTTCCCTTTTTCCGGATATTGGTAGAAGTAAATTTCCCGTTGGACCTCTTCTTAAAAAGTTCCCATGTTACCAATGCAGGATTTCTTTTTACCGATGGGGTTGCAGGATACCACTCCGTTACTTTATATAGGGTTTCCTCTCCAACTTTAGGAGTAGGATTACCTGAGATTTTTGACACTCCCTGCTTAGACATGATGAAAATATTTAAGGTTAATAAGCATCAATTTCGTCTTCTTCCACCATTTCCGTGAAATCATCCATCTTTACCAACGGGTTGATATGCTGTATGGTTTTACTGTCAGCATTTTTCACATTCTCTTTACTCATCTCACCACGCTGACCATGATCCAATATGGTAATTATTCCCCCAACACTGCATTGAAGGCGGGAAGCTTCCGTCACACAGCTTTTACCCATTATTTTTACCTTTTCATAGGTCACCTGCCATTTTCCGGCTGGCGCATAAATACACGGAAGATAGCCTCCTGACGTAGGTCTCAGCTTACACTGTCCGAAACTTGGGCCCGCAGGATTGAATTGAAGGTCATCTTCCGTTACAGCAAGATAATCCTCTATACCTTGCGAATCATTCCAGTAATGTTTCTGATGGGTCGTAACTTTATATTGTGGAAACTGATCTCCCTGATTGCATTGTGCTTTGCCTTTCTGGACAACAAAATGTTTGCTGTCATGGGCCGATGATTGGTCTGACATATGTTGTAATTTGGTAATATCAAATATAATAAAAAAGCGGAAATAATATTCCGCTTTCTAATAGTAAGTTATTAATGCTTAGTATATTCAGGTTCTTCTACCGGCAACATAGTCGGCATAAAATATTCATTTAACCAATAAAATTCCTGTCCGTTCTGTTTGATTTTAACCGCAGGGTTTTTTCTGTGAGCCAACATCCTGTCTGCCAATTCTTTATAATGACGGAAATAGGTTCTCACTGTTTCATTGGTAATAATCTTAGATTTTTTCCAGCCTTTCAGCTTATAATGAGACATCAGCTCTTCTCCTGAGTTATCAAAACCGGTACTTACTCCTACCGAATAAGACATTGGCTGTGCATACAGATCTCTCTTCTCAAGGGATTTGATTGTAGGATTATACTTCTGAAGAATTTTGACATATTCTTTAATAGCTTTTGATTGATTAAAGTCTGCTTTATCTGCTCTGGTACTATTATAAACCTCTGTGTAAAATGCTTTTAGATTGTCATATTCCGCTTCAGAAATTAAGATTCCCCTTTCTATTCCAGGTTCAAAATCTTTTAATTCTTTTGGAATATATCCTTTCACTAAGAACGGACTTCCATAATTAATCAGCTGAGCAGCTATCCCGGAAGGAACCGGATTGGTAAGTCCCGGGTACAGGTATTTATATTTTAAATCCACATCTGTTCTGCCTGCCCCTACGGATGAATGGAAATAATCATTTAATGAATTGTCAATTGTTATATTATCCAAAGTGACCTGAGTAATAAGACTGTCTACAGACTTTTTCAGGAATCCGGGAGTTGTAATATCTCCTTTTTTAGGGAAGATTACAAAACCTTGAGCCATACTTTGTCTTGGGTAATCCAAAGAATAGAAACCTTCATCTCCTTCTACAAGATTAAAGTTATTCTTTGTTAAAACATCATTCTGATTAATGATTTTTTGCTTCTTAAGTTCAGCAATATTTTTAGCGGTATTCGTTACTACATTTTCAGCTAACAATACAAAATCATTATAGGTGTCTGCAGAACGCGCACTGGTTTGGAACATAATTAACCTGGCCTGAGCCTGAGTAAGGGAGTTGATAACCCCATACATGTTTCCACTCTGATTGGCAGAAGTTCCTACCGTAATCACAATATTGGTTTCGTCCGGAACATGGGATAAAAGATTCCCTGCTGCAATAAGCCCTTCGTTAACAGGCTGATAGCTACTACCTCCTGAACAGTTCATCTCATTCATTTTCTGATCAATGAAAGTAGTGATTTTGCTGTAATCCTTACTGAGATTGGAAACCACGACATTATCTCCACATGGATTGTTTTTATATAATACCACACCATATTTCACAGATTCAAAATAGGATGGTTTTTCAAAACGAAGCTGCAAATCCTGTAATAATGATTTTACAATTGGTGCATAAGGAGCATTAGCTCCGCTTATATCTAGAGTAAAGACAATATTAACGTTTTTATCCCTCTCGGTAATTTCCTTGTATCGGTCAAAATAGATAGGTTCCCCTAATACGTTAAATACATAATTCTTACTGTAATCTAAAATATTAGTGAAATATTTAGTTTTTGAATCGGCAGGAGCTTCTTCATCCAATGATAATTTGATTGGGAAAATATTATCTAAAGGAGTTCTTTTATCTACATCCGTAAGAAGTATGGCTGTTCTGCTGGCCGCATCACTTCCCCCTGGAGATCCTTCATGAATCCCCAGAGAAGTCTCCTTTACACCAGTCGGGTTCTTCATTTTGATGGCAGAACGCTCTCCCCATGCCGAAATAACATTAGAACTTACCCATCCGTACAATCCTGTACTGATACTGTCCATATCTATAGTAGGTTTTCTTCCCACCAAAAATCTTTTATTATTTTCGGCTTGTTTATAAACATACACCATCTGTCCGTTAGGTATTTTAACATCGGCAGCCTCAATTAAGCTTGGCGAATTAAAAACCATAATGGAATCATTTTTATAGTATCTTTCAGCACTTCTGATAACATCACTGTTACTTGGTACTACCGCTACTCTTACAGGATAGCCAGTTTTTTCATTTTTTAAAGAGCTGTTCCATAAAAGAAGATCAGAGGCCGGAATCCATCCATAGGTTTTGATGGATTTGGAAGAAACTTTTTTCATTAAAGCTTCAGGAATATATTCCGCAACTTTTACCATGCCGTTTCTTTCTTTCAGAACCATCAATGGCTCTAAAAACTTGACTTCTTTATATGATTTCTGGTCATTTTTAGCGATATATGCTGTATTTCTGGATCTGTCCGAAATAGCGATCCATGGAATTGATTTCTTGGGATATCCGTTAATCACTGATTCATTATCAATTTGACCGTATTGAGAGGCACTGGGAGTTTTTTGCGACGGCAGTTTTACCTGACAACTGATCAGCAATGCTGAAACTCCTATATAATAAGCTGCTAGAGGAAATCTATTTTTCATCTTAATATTTATCTTTTAGATTGATTGGGTGAGTCCTTCGAAACGGACTTCATAATTTACTTACTTTGGTTGATATCGACTTTAGTTACACAGTTTTGTGCATCATCAAAATTCACTTTTACAGTCTGGATAACATTATTTTTATCAAACTGAAGTCCTGCGCAATACATGTAAAAATTATTCATTTTACTGTCATTTACTTTCACGACAGTATTTTCATTTTTACATAAATACTTATTCAGCAAATAATTATAGTGGTAATTGAAGCTATTACCGTTTGCTATTTGCTGTAAATGATATTTAAAATCATTATCAATCTTTTCATAAGCATCCTCTACAGTTACCTCTCCATCATCAAGGGCATCATAAGCCGGAAGGATTTTGATACGGTGAAGAATCGGTTCTACATTCTGATCGGTATATAAAGTAACCACATAATCTCCAGGTTTTTTATATGAATAAATGGCCAGCTTTTCTTTAGAGTCTATATTTCCCGTTTCTCCAAATTTCCAGGTAAACTGGTTGGCATTGGAAATAGCACGGAACTGCACATTTTCAAACTGCATAGCCTGTGTCTGCGCATCAATTGTAGTTGGTGAAATACTGTCTTTAGGCTTTGGAATACCTCTTGCTGAAACCAATACAGGAAATGATTTGGAATACTTGTTATCAATAATCAGAGTTACCTGGTAATATCCCGGTCTGTTATAAAAGTGAATTCCTTTACTTTTATCTGATGTAGTTCCATCTCCAAAATCCCATTTCTTGAATTTTGCAAATTGTGTTTTATCCTCAAATGAGAGTGTATCTCCTACAGATACGGATGATGGGTAAACAACTCCTACAATGTCATCTGCTGAATGGATTACTTTCTTTTGTAACCATAATACTACCAGAGCAGCAATAAGTAAAGTTGCGATTACACCAATAATGATGTTCTTTTTGTTCTTTTGGAAATAATTCATAGTTAATAATTCTGTGATAAAGTGTGCTTTTATTAAGTAATATTTTTTCTTTAGTGATCGTTAATTCCGTGATTTTAATGCATTCTCTCTTTGTATAAGCTGATCTTTCTTTTCTTTAAATCCTATTGAACAGTCTTGGAACTGTTTCTCAAAAACCTTGATGTTTTCAGATTTTTTAGAAATAATTTTTTTATCGTCAAAATACATTTTGTAGAATTGGGCAACCTGAGGATAGCCTTCTTTACGCAGATCATTGACATTTGCATTTTCAAAAGAGTTGGCAATATCATTGATTCCGTATCGGATATTATTTTCTTCAAAAGGTTGAGGAACTTCATCCGTCAGTTTACTGATCTGATTGAAAGTACTGTCCAGTAAAGGCTGAACTATTTTCTGCTGCTGATCAAATTTCGATTTCTGCTCTAGGGTCTGTATAGCCAGCATATCCGAAGTCGAAAACGGAGATTCAAAAGCTTTCAAAAAAATAATTCCTAACAATAATAGTGAAGTAAGCAGCATCAATAACAGATAAAAAAACTGATAATGCTTTTCTTTTTTAGATAGTGTAATGTGTCCCTGCATGGTTCATAGTTTATAGTTTTTATCTTCTTCTTCTACTTCCCGTAAACTTTCGTGTAGGATCAACTCTCAATTCACTGTTCACTCTTCCCACTTTTCCCATACATTCATTCAGATCCCTGAGCGCTGTCTGTTCTTTGTTAGAAATATTGATGATCTGGGTTTTTAAAGCCAACATCGGCTCTAAATTTTTCAGTAAGACAGAATAATGCTTGAAATTTTTGGCGCTGTCCGATCCCATAATATTTTTAGCATCCCTTACATTATCCATAATGTAATTTCTCAGGAAAATATCATTATCAACTTTATTAATGTCCAGCAGGTTCATTCTATAGTAAATACTATCCACCTGGATCTTCAATAATTCATTTCGGCTCAGTAAGTTTTTGTATTCGTCAACTTCTTTCTGAATTCCCTTTCTTTGAATATCATAGCTCTTAAAAAAGAAAAATACAGCACAAAAGGATACACCGGATAGTACAATGAAAGATAATATAAACTTCCATATTCCAATTCTGACATCAGACTTGTTCAGTTTTTTGTCACTATTTGTAGACATATTTTGTGATTGTTTTGGGGTTGTGAAATTAGGAAAAAAAATAAATATCCACAATATTTAATTTATCAGGTTATTCGCACATTCTCTTTATGGTGAAATCAATACTAAAAGTTTCATAAGTTTTTCATAAATTTGGGGTCTGAATTTTAATTATCACACACCAAATCGATATTAAAAGTGAGTAAAATCTTATCCAAAACGGTGCGGTTTTCCATAGCGGACAGTGATTTCTATTTTAAAAAAATAATGATCAAAACGCTTACTGAAAGTCCCTTCTATGTACTTCTCAATGACTGTAATAATGGGCATGAGCTTGTGAACAGAATCTACAGAAGACAGGAAGACGTATTTCTTGTTGAACTTTTTATGCCTGTATTAAGTGGAATTGAAGCTATAAAATACATCAGAAAAAGCAATACAGAAACACCGATTATTACTTATTCCGGAACTTATCAGGAAGATATGGCTGAGATTCTTTCAAAAATCCCCAATATTTATTACTGTCAGAAAAAAAGCAATATTATATTAGACCTTATCAGGGGAAAGGTAAATTCGGATGAATTTGATTATGAAAATTATTCAAAAGAATGGGAAAAACAGCCTCTCGCCGTACAGGAATATATGAACCGGCAGAAGAGAAGTCAGGAAGAACTTTCTTCCACAGAAATACAGTTGATGAGATTCTGCTATGAAGGTTTCAGTAACAAAGAAATAGCAGAAAAACTCAATCTCAGCACAAGAACTATTGACACTTATATTAACAGGCTTACTGAGAAACTTGGACTAAAAACCAAGCTTCATCTTATCAGATTTTGTGTAGAAAACGGTTACTATAATTCGAGTATGTAAGGCTGAAAAGGCAACGATTATTATACTAAATATAAAAACCTCAATAGTTTACCCAAAATATTTTATCAACTAATTTGCTAATCTTCAATTTTTTTAACTAAATTTGCAGACCTAAAATTTAAAATTTATTAAGGAAATGACAAAGGCAGAATTGGTAAACACCATCTCAAATAAGTTGGGAACAGAAAAGAATGAAACACAGAAAGTTGTAGAAGCTTTTATGCAGGAGATTAGAACTTCAATGTACAATGGAGATAATGTTTATCTAAGAGGTTTTGGTTCTTTTATTATTAAAACAAGAGCAGCTAAAACGGGACGAAACATTTCTAAAAATACTGCAATTGAGATCCCTGCTCATAACATTCCTGCTTTCAAACCTTCAAAATCTTTTGTTGAGAAAGTAAAAACTAAAGTTGCAGTAAAATAAATAATTAACTGAATATTAACTAGTTACTAAAAATTAAAATTATGCCAAGCGGAAAAAAAAGAAAAAGACACAAG
>NZ_JALAHD010000162.1 GCF_022712095.1 Chryseobacterium sp.
TACTTAAAAGGAAGGTTATGAAGATTCAGACTTTAACTAAGGCAGAAGAACAGGTAATGCAGTATTTATGGAAAATTGAAAAAGGATTTCTCAAAGATGTTCTTGATCTTTTTCCCGAACCCAAGCCACATACTAATACGGTTTCTACTATATTGAAAGTATTAAAGGATAAAGAATTTGTAGACTATAATGTATATGGCAGACAGCATGAATATTTTCCTTTGGTTTCCAAGGAGCAATATTCTGGGAAGACTATGAAAAATCTTGTGAAGAATTATTTCAAAGGTTCTTATAAAAGTGCAGTCTCATTTTTAGTAGAAAAAAATGAAATGTCTGTTGAGGATCTGGAAATGTTACTAAACGAACTCAAAAATAAAGATTGATATGGAAGCCTTACTTTTTTACTTCGGAAAGGTAGTGATCTGTTCATGTGTAATGTTTTTATACTATCAGTTGTCTTTAAAAGATAAGACGTTTCATCACTATAACAGATTTTACTTGTTATCAGCGATGTTGATATCATTACTGTTGCCTCTTATCAGAATCGATTATTTTACGGTTGAAGTTAATAGTAATGTATATCAATTGATTAATCAGATACAAAATTTTAATTCAGTAAAAAGTACTAATTATGATTACATTTATTTTAGAATTATTTTTTCAGCTCTGGGGTTGGTTTCTTTCTATTTTGTAGGGAGGTTCTTTTATGGAATTATTAAAATCCAGCAATTGAAGAAACAATTTCAGAAAGAAAGTTTTGATGGAATTAATTTCTATCATACCAATTTATCCGAAGCTCCGTTTTCCTATTTTAAAAACCTGTTCTGGAAGAATACAATTGTTCTGAATTCAGAGGTAGGAAGACAGATTTTGAAGCATGAAATGGTACATATTGAACAGAAGCATTCTTTCGATAAACTTTTCATTGAAGTAATAACTGCCGTTTTCTGGTTCAATCCATTTTTTCATATCATTAAAAAAGAAATTAATTTAATTCACGAATATCTGGCTGATAAAAAAGCCATTAAACAATCGGACACCAAAGCATTTGCGCAGATGCTTCTTGCAGGTCACTTTTCCGGAACACAGTTACCTGCTACCAGTCCGTTTCTAAGTTCAAATTTAAAAAAACGATTAAAAATGTTACAGAAACCTAAAACCAAATTCGGGTATGCGCGAAGGATTTTTGCATTACCGGTTTTATTTACACTGGCTTTTGCTTATATGGTGGATGCCAAGAATAAAGAAATTGAAAAAACTAATATAGCTATCGAAGAAGCTGTTTCTGAGGTGCAAAGAGATACGTTAATCACTCAGAGTGTTCAGGAAGAGCGCCGTACAGAGCCAAAGATGTATAAAAGATCTGAAGGTGAGAAAAAAATTGCAGAACTAAGTGAAAAAATACAAGAGAAAAGTTCGGCTCTTCAGAATATGCAGCCTGATAGTAAAGAATTTAAAAAACATGTAGATGCCATTAATGAACTTTCAGGAAAAATTAATAAAATAGCCAATTCTGATGAATTTCAAAGATCGGCAACCCGTATTGTAGTACCTTTTAAGGGAAATACTATGTCCATGAAATTTGATGATATGGATATTAAAAAAATGACTGAATATTTCAATTCTGATGAATGGAATGATAATGTGGAGAGACTTAAAGATCTGAAAGTAGAAGTGCCTGAAATGAATTTTGATTTTTCGGATGTTCAGGCTCCTGATATAAAAGTTTCTATTAATGACACAAAATGGAATCCGGATATGGAAATGAAAGCTTCTGAGAAAGCAAAAAAAATGGCTGAGATTGCTAAGAAGAAGGCAGAATTAGAAAAAAAGAGAGCTAAATTAAATGAAAAAAGGGCTAAGCTCGACGGGGAAAGAGCCAAACTTGAAGCTGAAAGAATGACAATAGAAGGAAACAGAAACAGGGTGTATTTTTACAGTAATTCTTTTCGAAATAACCCCGATGATTTAAACTTAAAAATTAGTGGTGATAATATAAAAATTCAGAATAAAGGCCAGACAATAATAACTTCAGGGATAAACAATGTAAGTGCAATAGGAGATATGAAAATATATATTGACGGAAAAGAGTCCACAAGAGAAGAAATGGAAGCCTTGAAGCCTGAAACCATTAAAAAAATGCAGGTTAATAAGAAAACGAATGCAGGCAAAGCAACAGGGGAAATAAGAATCGAAACTAAGAAATAAAGTTCTAATAAGCTTTGTCAATACTGGCAGAGCTTATTTATTAATATAATAATATGAAGAATATTTTTTTACTTTTTGTATTGATCAATACATGGGGAATCGCTCAGACTAATCGCTTTTTCTATGAATATAAGTTTATTCCCGATTCTACGAATAAAGCTGAAGTTAAGAAAGAAATAATGCTCCTTGATATTGATAAAAATGGATCTAATTATTACAGCTATGACAAGTTTGTTGCTGATTCCACTGCAAAAGCAGATATTGAAAGGCAACTGAAATCCGGTTCCGGAAATATCAATATCAATAAAAGAGAAAAACCCGGAGCTGTAACATTTAGAGTGACTAAAAATTATCCTGATTTTACCACGTATCTTTTCAGGAATATAGGAACAGACAGGTATAAAATAAAAGAGGATGTAAAACCTGAATGGAAAATAGAACCAGAGAAAGCAAAAATAGGAGAATATAATACCCAAAAGGCGATAACCAGTTTTGGGGGAAGACAGTGGATAGCGTGGTTTACAACGGATGTTCCTTTTCAGGATGGGCCATATAAATTTTATGGGCTTCCAGGGCTTATTATAAAGATAGAAGATAAAACAGGTTCTCATTCCATGACTTTGATAGGGAATAAAAAAATTCAGACTCCTATAGAAAGTGAACTCAATTTACCGGGAAATCTCAATGCTTTTGCAATGGGAGGAAAGGAAGTAGAAATTACGAAAGATCAGTTTAAAAAAGCATGGAAAGCATATGCTAACGATCCGTCTAAAAATATGAGAGAAATGATGATGAGAAATGGAGGGGATGGGAATATGAAAACGGTTGTAAAATTAAAAACGTCTGATGGAAAAGAGCTGTCAGATCCCAATCAGATTTACAGGGAAATAGAAAAAAAAACCAAAGAAAACCTTAAAAAAGATAACAACCAGATAGAACCTGATTTATTCAGATAAATAGAGTTGTAAATTGTTTTATATAGTGAGCGGAAAGATAATAGATGTCTTTCTGCTTTTTTATGTTAAATTCATATCTTGTAGAAAAATTTAGAAAATAACAATATGACCGAAAAAGAGAAATGTGCTCAGGGATTCCTATACAATGCTAATTATGATGCAGAGCTCATTAATGAAAGGATAGCATGTAAAGATCTCTGTCTTGAATACAACCAGCTTAAAAATTCTGATATGGAAAAACGAAATGAATCCATAAAGAAAATTATTGGAAAGACTAAGGAGAATATCTGCATAGAGCCTTCTTTCTGGTGTGATTACGGATATAATATAGAAATAGGAGAGAATTTTTATGCTAATCATAATCTTATTATCCTGGATTGTGCATCTGTGAAGTTTGGAGATAATGTATTTATTGGTCCTAATTGTTGCGGGGCATCCTTTAGATGTAAAGCAAAGAAATGAAGGCTTGGAATACGCTCATCCGATAACTGTAGGAGATAATGTCTGGCTGGGTGGAAATGTAGTTGTTCTGCCCGGAGTTACTATCGGAAGTAATTCGGTGATAGGTGCGGGAAGTATTGTTACCAAAGATATCCCTTCCAATGTTGTTGCAGTAGGAAATCCATGTAAGGTGGTAAAAAATCTTGAAGAAAATAAGTAGATGACAATTCTAACTGATAATAATACCGCTCTCTTAAGTTGAATAAAAGATCTGCATTTTTAATATGTGGATTTTTTATAGTGTGCTAAAAAATGGCTGCTTCTAATTAAAGGGCAGCCATTATATTATCAAAACAGTTTTTTTAAGCTAATTTCTTAGAATCTGCAATAAACTGAGCCAATCCACTGTCAGTTAAAGGATGTTTCAATAAACTCAAAATTGGAGGAAGTGGAGAAGTAATTACATCAGCCCCGATTTTTGCACAGTCAATGATATGCATAGAATGACGGATAGAAGCTGCAAGAATTTCAGTTTCATACATATAATTATCGAAGATCAAACGGATTTCCTGTATAAGGCCTAATCCATCAGTGGAAATATCATCCAGTCTTCCAAGGAAAGGAGAAACATAAGTAGCTCCAGCTTTTGCAGCTAAAAGTGCCTGTCCTGCAGAAAAGATTAAGGTACAGTTGGTTTTGATTCCTTTATCGGAAAAATATTTTAATGCTTTTACTCCGTCCTTGATCATTGGAATTTTTACCACGATATTAGGGTGGATTGCTGCCAGTTCCTCACCTTCTTTGATCATTTCTTCATATGTTGTAGAAAGTACTTCAGCAGAGATATCTCCATCTACAATCTCACAAATTGCTTTGTAGTGGTTTTTAATAGCTTCAGCTCCCTGTATGCCTTCTTTAGCCATTAATGAAGGGTTAGTAGTTACTCCGTCAAGGATACCAAGATCTTTAGCTTCTTTGATCTGATCTAAATTAGCGGTGTCAATAAAAAATTTCATTTGTTAAATAGATTTATTCCTACAAAGATAATGATTCCTTTGTGAGATGAAAATTGAATGAAAAGAATTTCATATTTCTAAACTTAAGCCTAAATTTGTTTACCAATGGAAATACATTATTTTACCGCAAAACTGGAGATTATCGGAATCAATCCTTTTGTCTTTGTTCCTGAAAAAACTTTAGATATGATTTTTAAAGCTTCAGGAAAGAATAAAGGGGCGATTCAGGTGAAAGGAACAGTAAATGGGGTAGAGTATACACAGAATTTAGTAAGATATGCCGGAGAGTGGAGGCTATATGTTAATCTGACGATGCTTAAAAACTCACCTAAAAGAATTGGAGAACTCATAGAAATTACTATTGAATATGATGTGTCGGACAGAAGTATCCCACTTCATCCCCAATTAGAAGCAGCTATTAAAGGAGATCCGGAAGCATATGGAAACTTTGAGGGACTAACTCCGTCACGAAAAAAAGAAGTGATCCGCTATATCAATAATCTTAAGACAGGAGAAAGCGTTCAAAGGAATATCCTCAAAATAATGGCTTATCTGAAAGGGGAAACAGACTTTTTTGGTAACAGAATACAATAAATAATTAAAAAAATGAATATTATACTGGCATCGACTTCCACATTATTCGGAGGTGAATATCTGGAATATCTGAGAGAAGAATTAGTGAAATTGTATGCAGGGATTGATGAGATCATTTTCATTCCGTTTGCCAGACCCGGCGGGATTTCACATGATGAATACACTCAGAAAGCACGATCCTTTTTTCAAACTCTTAATATTAAGGTGAAAGGCCTTCATGAATTTGAAAATAAAGCTGCAGCAGTTGATCAGGCCAAAGCTTATTTTACAGGAGGAGGAAATACGTTTTTGCTGGTAAAAACGTTACATGAAGAAAATCTGATGAATGTTGTAAAGAAAAATGTGGAAAACGGTAAGCCTTATCTCGGATGTAGTGCGGGAAGTAATATAGGAGGACAAAATATGAAAACCACAAACGATATGCCGATTGTTTATCCTCCAAGTTTTGACTGTATGGGACTAGTCCCGTTTAATATTAATCCACATTATCTTGATCCCAATCCTGAATTGAAACATAACGGGGAAACTAGGGAAACAAGAATTAAAGAATTTCTAACTCAGAATGATATAAAAGTAGTGGGACTTCGTGAAGGAAACTGGATTAGAAGAACAGGAAATAATATTACGGTAGAAGGAAGTGAATCAACACGTATTTTTGAAAAAGGAAAAGAACCTTACGAGATAGAAACCGGAAGTCTTATTTCATAATTATTTTAACCAAAATCCTAATTTATTATATTTGAATTATAAATTGATTTTTAAGTAACCTGCTCCCATATATTATGAAATTTGGAATGGAGCATGATATAGTGAAGAATCTTCTCTGAACAGAGATCTGATCATTATAGGATCATAGTTTAAAACAACAACACAATGAAAAAAGCAATTGCTGTTCTTACCTTATCATCACAATTTATTTTTGCTCAAAATGTAGCCGCTAAACTGGAAACAGCTACCAAGAGCTTAATGAATTCATCTACGGCTGTAGCCTCTAATTTATCTTTCTATGTAACAGATGAAAGCGGAACCCTGATCTATGAATACCAGGGAAATAAAGGACTGTCAACAGCTTCCACGCAAAAAATATTTACGGCAGCAGCTGCTTTGGAAACTCTGGGAAAAGATTATACCTATACCACTAGTTCGGGATATTCCGGAAATATTTCCGACGGAACTTTAAATGGAAATCTTTTTATCAGTTCTAATGGAGATCCTACACTGGGAAGCTGGCGTTATGAATCTTATAAACCGGAAAGTTTTAAGCAGAAATTATTAGATGCGGTAAAAAAATCGGGAATAAAGAAAATTTCAGGAGATCTGATCATTGATGATACTTATTTTGATTTTCAGACGATTCCCGGAGGTTGGCCATGGGATGATTTGGGAAATTATTACGGTGCCGGTGTCTGGAGTGTTAACTGGAGGGAAAATCAATTTGATATTAACATTAATGGAAAAGATTTTAAAAATTTCTCGTATCCTTTGGAAGGAGTACAATGGGTAAATGAATTAAAAACAGGCGGAAGCTCCGATCAAAGTCTGATTTTTACAGCCCCACATTCCGATGTAGCTCTGATTAATGGAACTTTACCTGCTGGTAAAACAGTTACTGTTTCCGGAGCGACCCCAAATCCACCCTTACAATTAGGTGTTGAGGTGAAACAATGGCTGAAAGGAGCCGGAATAGATTTTTCAGGAAATGTTATCACTAACTCTCAATTACAGATTGAAGGGAAGAAACCTTTAGAATATCCGAAAAATAATGTTATACTTACGTACAACTCTCCAACATTGGATAAAATAGTATACTGGTTTTTGAGAAAAAGTGTGAATCTTTACGGAGAGACGTTAATTAAAACATTAGGTAAAGAGAAAAAAGGAAATTCAAGCTTTAAGAGCGGAGTGGCTTACCTTAAAGAGTTCTGGAAGTCTAAGGGAATAAATGGGAATATGATCAATTTTGCCGACGGAAGCGGATTGTCTCCACAGAATTATGTTTCTGCAAAAGCTGAAGTTCAAGCTTTATTATATGCAAAGAAGCAGCCGTGGTTTAATTCTTATTATGAAGGGTTTCCCATACAGGATAATGGTATGAAAATGAAAAGCGGGACGATGAGGGATACCAAATCTTATGCAGGTTATCATACCTCAAAAGATGGTAAGAAATATGTGTTTTCAATTATAATCAATAATTATCAGGGAAGCGGAAGTTCTGAACTTCAAAAGATCCTGAATGTGTTAAAATAAATTACATTGAGAAAATCCATTCTTTCCAGACTTAATAACTGGATTATATTTACCCTTATGACTTTAGTAGTGGTGACGATTGTTGTAGCCTCCACTTTGTTAATAAATTATCTGAGAAAAGAAGAGATTAAAAGAGTAGATATTCTCGCAAGTGCCTTAAAATTTCAGCAGGAAGTAAATACACCCAGCCTGGAGGTTCAGGAACTTATTCTACAGATATACAGCTCAAATACAACAATTCCTGTAATTGTTCTGGATAAAGATCACAGACCTATTGCTCATAGAAATGTTCCCGGAGAAATAGAAAATAATGCAGCACAGATTGCTGAGCTGGCTAAAGCAATGTCAAGAAATTACCCTGCAATAGAACTCAAGTTTCCGAATGGAAATAATCAGTTTGTGTACTATGATAATTCAGAGCTTCTTAATAAACTGCGGTATTCACCTTATATTTTAGGTTTTTTCATTCTTTCCTACTTCTTGTTTTCATTTTGGTTTCTCAGGACCATCAAAAAAACAGATGAAGGATATCTTTGGGCTGGATTAGCTAAAGAAACGGCCCATCAGATCGGAACACCTTTATCATCAATGATCGGATGGATGGAGATTATGAAACTTGAAAATCCTGATTCAGAAGGAGTTCGTGAGATCGAAAAAGACATAGAAAGATTAAGGACTATTTCTGAGAGATTTTCAAAAATAGGCTCTGTTCCGGAATTGAATGACATGAATTTTAATGAGACGATGCAGGAAAATTATGATTATCTCAAAACCAGAATTTCTAAGAGAGTCAACTTTGAACTGGAGCTGCCTTCTTATGATATTTTAGTACCTCATAACAGGATTCTCATCAGCTGGGTGACTGAAAACCTCGTGAAAAATGCGGTAGATGCTATGAAAGGAGAAGGAATATTGATGATCTCTGTTTTTGAAAAGAATAAAAATATAGTAGTAGAAGTGAAAGATACAGGAAGCGGTATGACTAAACAACAAGCCCGAAATGCTTTTAAACCTGGATATTCTACTAAAAAAAGGGGTTGGGGATTAGGTTTGTCTCTTGCTAAAAGAGTAGTGAAGGAATACCATAACGGTGACATTAAAATTGCCCAGACAGAAGTGGGTAAAGGAACCACGTTTAGAATAACAATTAAAAAAAGCTAGAATATAAAGATCAGTTTAGAACTAATTGTTAATTGCTTATTTTTTTAACGTAAAGATTTTAAATGTATATTTTACATTTTCAAGATGCTTCATCACTGATTAAGAATCGTCATTCCGAGCGAAGCAAAGGAATTCTTGATAAATAAAAGCTATTCAAAATAAAATTTTTATAGTACAACATAAAAAAGATCCACATATTTAAAATGTGAATCTTCTTATTTATAGAATCTTAAACTTTTTTATTTCTTTCCCGTAAGCCATTGATCCTGTAATTTTTGTTCCGCTGGACTAGGATTAGCTTTAAACTGAAGCGTTTCCATAGTCAGATTATCAAGAACAGCTTTTCCTTTCAGGTCAATTTTATCTGTCTTATCTCCGTTCTTTCTCAGAACCGTTAAAGTCACATTCTGGCCATCTTTGATTGTTTTAGCATAATCTATGAAAGACTGTACATTCTTGATATCAATACCTTTTCCATCCAGAGCAACAATTTCATCAGTAATTTTGAAGCCTACACTTTTGG
This sequence comes from Chryseobacterium sp., assembly GCF_022712095.1. Lineage (GTDB taxonomy): Bacteria > Bacteroidota > Bacteroidia > Flavobacteriales > Weeksellaceae > Chryseobacterium. Next base: position 9,147 of record NZ_JALAHD010000162.1, read on the forward strand.
AGAATGGTGACAGAGCCGAGCTTTCATCAAACACAAAAGAATTATTTTTCTCGTTATATCCTGTCTGGTTAGGATCTTTAATAAACCAGAAAATGGGAGGAGTTTCCTGTTTTATAACTTCCACACCTACTTGTTTCAGGTATTCAGCGTAAGGAGTTGGCTGGCTTCCCGCTATATATTGATTATAAAAATCTTTTATCTGAGAATAACCTGTAACAGTTACTAACTCATCAATTAATTTATCATCCTTAAAAGGTTTATTTTCTCCAAATCGTTGAGACAGCTTTCTGATCATATCACGATATCCTATTTCCCCGTTGGATAGCTTTCTTAGCTCAATATCCATACACATCGCAAGAAGAGCTCCCTTTTCATACACATTCCTGTACTGATCTTTATATTCATCAAGAAGAACATTTTTACTCATTACCGTAAATGGCATGGTATCATCATAATTCTTAGAATTGGTGATCTTTTCATTAATGCGTTTCAGAAAATCATTTTTATCGATCAGTCCTTCCTGGATTTGGAACAGGTTAGCAAAATATTCCGTTCCTCCTTCATACATCCACAAATGTTGTGACATCTTAGGATTGGCATAATCAAAATAATGGATTTCTTCAGAATGGGTCTTCAGGGGATTAACCGTATGGAAGAACTCATGGGACACCACATCTACCAAAGTATTGTCAATATCTTCTTTGGACATGAACTCAGGCAAGACCACGCTTGTAGATTCATGATGTTCAAGTGCTCCGAATCCTTTGATCATAGGACCTTCCTGACTGGATAAATAAAGCATGATGGCGTACTTTTTATTCGTATTCATATCTCCCAGAAATTTCTTTTGGGCAATTACCATTTTCTCCAGATTATCTTTAAAATCGGCTGCCTTATATTTTCCTGTCGGAGAATAAACTCCCAATACCAATTCCATTCCTCCTGCATTGAAAGTAATGTAGTCAGGTTTGGTATACATCAGAGGAGAGTCGGTTAATTTTGCATAATTGGCAAGCGTATATGTATCGGTAGCGTCTGACTGATCCTGATCTACTAAAGCTGTTGTTCCGTAAAAATCATTAGGCTTCTGAATTACCAGCTGATAAGGAACATCCTGCATATTATCAATATATCCAATGAATCCATGAGTATTGATAAGATATACCTTTCCTTCTTCGATATCGGTTCCTGACGGAGAAAACACTGCTTTATGTTTGCTGCTGTCCATTTCCTCATCGAAACTGTCATTTACGAAATAAGTTACTTTAGATAAAGTCTGTGCATTTTTAAGAGAATAAGTATTATTATCTACTTTTGTATAGGCTAATTCCTTTCCTTTATTATCAAAAAACTGGATGCCTTCTATAAATCTTCCATAGTCATCTACAGAGTATGTTCCGGGAACAGTTTTAGGAAAATGAAACTTTACCGTGCTGGATTTCATTTTTGGGAACTCCATACTTACGGCTACTTTATCATCTTTTATATTAACAAGATCAATATTAGTTTTGATGGATTGGGCATTTACCAATACCTGAGCCAGAATTCCTAAGGTAAGTGCTGTTTTTTTCATGTACGTTGATATTTATATGAATAGTTCCTTTAAAAGTATTTTAGTTACAAAAATGAATATTAAACTTTTCTTAAAGTTGAATAAAAAAACTTAAAGAACTATTGCACTTCTTTATATTCGATATAATAATTTTTATTGAACTGTACCGGATTTGAGTTTTTCATTTTCACTGTCTGCCATTTTTCTGTAGGTGAAATAGTTTGCTCTTCGTTAATGATGATAGGTAGTTTAAGATTAGGTACCACATTTGTGTATCTGAATTTCAGTTCCTGACCATTCTGAATATATTCCAAGGTAGGAACCTTTGTTGTTCTGAGATATTGATCAAATACCGTAGAAAAATCAATTCCTGATTTTGAAATAATATATTTTTCTACCTGTTCTCCGGTTACAGTCTGATGATAGAAATCTTTATTTAGACCTCTTAATATCTGACGGAATTTTTCATCATCATTGATCACCTGTCTTATGGTGTGGAGCATACTTGCTCCTTTGGGATACATGTCTCCGCTTCCTTCGTTTCTTACACCGTACTTTCCGATAATCGGGACATCATTCTGTATTTTCTGTCTGAGTCCCCAGGCATATTTATCAGCTGAAGCTTTGTCCATATATTTTTCCGTGAAAAGAACCTCCGAATACATGGTAAATGCTTCATGAACCCACATATCCGCCTGATCTTTTGCCGTGATATTATTCGCAAACCATTCATGCCCGCTTTCGTGAACAATGATATAATCCCAGTTAAGGCCTACACCGGTGCCTGAAAAATCAGTTCCTTTGTATCCGTTCATATAATCATTTCCGTAAGCTACACTGCTTTGATGTTCCATCCCTAAATAAGGAGATTCTACAAGTTTATAAGAATCCTGATAAAAAGGGTAAGGCCCGAACCAGTATTCAAAAGCGGAAAGCATTGGTTTTACCTGCTGAAATTGCTTTTTGGCCTTATCTAAATTATATTCTATGACCCAGTAATCCAGATCCAGTTTTCCATTCTCTCCATGGAATGTATCTTTAAAATTTACATATTTTCCTACATTCGGAATAATGGAATAGGCGTTGATCGGGCTTTTAACTTCCCAGGTGAAAATATTTTTATTGTTTTCTGTTTTCTTATTAATTAACCTTCCGTTTCCTACACCTACCAGATCTTTAGGAGTAATGATTTTCATTACCATTCCGTTATCCGGTTCATCACTCCAAATATCTTTCGTAGGGAGCCATACTGAAGCTCCGATTCCTTCATCGGCTACACTCATCCAAGGATTTCCTTTCTCATCTGTCGTGAAAACCCATCCGCCGTCCCAAGGCGGTCTTTGAGCAATAACGGGATTTCCGGAATACGTAACATTGATTGAGAATTTCTCTCCCTTTTTGAATTTTCTTTTAGTATGAATAAAAATGAAATCACCATCCTGTTTATATTCAGCGATAGGGAAATTAGCATCCACCTTATCCGCTTTCATAGGCTGTTGTAAATCGATCTGGAAAACAGGGTTTACTACATCTTTAATGATCTCAAAGCTTATTTTATTATTTCCTGTTATACTTTTCTGTTCAAAGTTGGGCTCAACCGACAGTTCATATTTTTTGACATCCCAAAAATCCCTGAATTCTGTGTTGGAACCTTTCAATGTATCCTGTCTGGTGAAATTTTCCGGTTTTTCAAAAAACTGCCCGAAGGCTAAACCCGATGCTAATAGAATAGTATATGTGAATTTTTTCATTGATATAATTATAA
>NZ_JALAHD010000163.1 GCF_022712095.1 Chryseobacterium sp.
AAATAAACAGTCTCTTTTTATAAAAAAAAGCTTCATCTTCTGAGAGATGAAGCTTTTTTTATTTTTTCCTTTTTGATTTTGATTTTGCTTTTTGTTGAGCTCTGTTGGCTCCAAATTTTTTTGGTGCCTTTCTTTTGGAAGGCCCGCCCCAGTTTTCTTTTTTATTTTTATCTTTTTTGTCATGGAAAGCTCCTCCTCCTTCATTTAATTTTATTTTTGCAGGATTTTTCATGACTACTTCATCTTTTTCTGATGTAATCTTATTAGGGTTGATTTTCACTTCCTCAGGGAAATTAATAAACTTCAGCTCTTTATCCATCAGCAATTCTATATCTAAAACCAAAGTTTCTTCTTTCTTTGTTACAAAAGTAATGGCCTTACCATCTTTATCCGCTCTACCCGTTCTACCTATCCTGTGAATATATTGTTCCGGAATATCTGGTGTTTCAAAATTAATGACATGGGTAATATTGGAGATATCCAATCCTCTTGCCATTACATCTGTAGTAATTAATCCACGAATTTCTTCATTCTCAAACTTCTTCATAGCTTTCAATCGGTAGTTCTGAGATTTATTGGAATGGATTACATCGAATTGTTCAGGGAAAAGCTCATCAATTTTTGTAAACAGAAGATCCGCATGTTTTTTATTATTATTAAAAATCAACACTTTCGACATGTCTGCATCTGTTTTCAACAAATGCTCCAGTAAATTGATCTTAGTATTGAAATTCTGAACTTTATATGCTGTCTGCTCTATCTTCTCTAATGGTGTTCCGGATTTAGCCAATGAAACTTCCACAGGACTTGCAAAATATTCATTCAATATTTCATCCAATGCTTCCGTCATGGTTGCTGAGAAAAGAATGTTCTGTCTTTTCTCTTTCATCATTTCAAAAATATGGGTAAGCTGTGGTCTGAAACCCAGATTCAACATTTCATCAAACTCATCAATAATCAGCTTCTGAACTTCTTTAAGGGAAATTGCATTATCTATGGAAAGGTCCATTACTCTTCCGGGAGTTCCAACAAGAATATCACATCCATTGTCAAAAAGAAGTTTTTGGGTATTGATATTTTTCCCTCCATATACTCCGATTACTCTTGCAGTTATATTTTCGGTCAATTTTTCAAGGATCTCTGTTACCTGAACTACCAATTCTCTTGTTGGAACCAGTATTAAAACCGTCGGATTTCCATTTTTATTGTATTTCCAGGTTTTAAGAACGGGTAAAAGGTAGGCTAATGTTTTTCCTGTACCTGTCTGGGCGATTCCCATTACATCTCTTCCGGAAAGTATAGGTTTTAAGCTCTTTTCCTGAATAGGTGTAGGTTCAAACAATTCCAAGTCCGCCAAAACATCAAGAATTTTAACCGGAAGATCAAAATCTGCAAAAGTAAGTTTTTCCATGGTGCAAAGATAACTATTTAATTAATCTTTCCCCTTTACGGATTTATTTTAATATTCTACTTTCTTGTTACTCTGAGCAAAATAACCAAAATAAGAAAAACAGAGAATATAAATCCAAGAATAGCCAATAACGACATCTCTCCTACTCTTGGCGGAGCTTCGGAAACAAAGACAATTGCTGTGGCAATCATATTAGCACCTAAGACCATCGCCAAAATAAGATTAACAATACTGGATTTTATGAGCTGGTTCGTCCTTTCAATATTTTTAATCTCACTGGTTATTGTAAATTTATTCTCATCCAGTTTTTGTAATACGGAACGGAGTTCTCTGGGAATCTCATCTACATTATCAGTAAAATTCATCACTTTATCCATTCCGGTTTTCAGAAGATTCCGGGGATCTATTTTTCTGGTCAGAATCTTTTTTGTGTATGGATTGAGACTTTTTACAATATCAAGATCAGGGTTAATATTTCTTCCCACTCCTTCAATTAGGCTGATTCCTTTAAACAGTAAGTAAAAATAATCCGGCATGTACAGTCGGTTATCTTTCAGGATATCTTTCATTTTATTAATGATAACCTGGACATTAATTTCCTGTAAAGAAGAACTGTGTATAAAATTTAAAATATCTTCTACATCACCCTCAAATCTTCGTTCATCAGGAATCTCATAGCTCACCGCCATCTTTTTGAGATATCTTACGATCTTATGTGAATTTTTAGCAACAAAGCTTACGATAAGATTTTCGAGAATTTCTTTATCATTAGGCTGAATTTTCCCTACTGCTCCAAAATCTATAAAAACCACTTTCCCATCTTTCTTAACAAGAATATTGCCGGCATGCGGATCTGCATGGAAGAATCCATAATCCAGAATCTGGGAAACAAATAAACGCAGTCCAACTTCGGAGATTCTTACCGGATCGATATTATTTTCAAGCAAAACAGATTTGTCCGTCACTTTTATTCCATCAATAAATTCCATACACAATATATTATTGTTTGAGAATTCATCATAGATTTTAGGCACATAGGTTTCTCTGTTATTTTTAAAATTCAGGACAAACTGCTGAATATTATTTTTTTCATTGATTAAAGAGACTTCTTCGAGTAAAGACTTTTCAAACGTTGAAATAGCCTGTCTCAGGTTTAGCTTTACCCCTATATCCGAATAGGCCGATAATAATCTTTCAAGATCTTTAATAAGCAACAAATCATCTTCTATCACTTCCTGCACATCCGGTTTCCTGATCTTTAAGATAACCGGTTCCCCATTAAGGAGTTCTCCTTTGTAAACCTGTGCAATAGAAGCTGTTGCCAGAGGCGAATGCTGAATATATCTGAAATAATCTTTTACCGAAATATCAAATTCATTCTCCAGAATTTCTTCAACATTCATATCTACAGTATCTACTTTATCCTGTAGTTTCTGAAGTTCCTGAACCATCTCCGGAGGAAGGAGATCCTCCCTGTTACTGAATGTTTGTCCCAGCTTTACAAAAGTAGGTCCTAATTCCTCCAAAGCCAGTCTTATTCTTTCGTATACGGTTCCCTTGGATACAATATCTTCAGTATTTCCCAATTCTTCTTCCTTATTTCCTCCATTACCATTGACCCTTGCCAATACGTCTTTAAATCCGTATTTGCTTAATACAGAGATTAACCGGGCAGATCTTTTAAGTTTTCTTTGTTGTTTATTAAACATAAGGTAAAAGTAATACAAAGTTGAACCAAAAAGTATTCCTAATTCTTTAAATGTCCTATTTTAAATAGGTTTCATAAAGATCACTTCTCCTGTCCTTCATTACCTGAACTGAGCCGTGATAATGAAGATCTTTCAATAGATTAAGGTCAACATCTACAATTAAAGTCATTTCCGTATTGGGAGTTGCTTCCCCTTTGACTGCATTTGACGGGAAGGCAAAATCCGAAGGGGTAAATACTGCCGCCTGCCCAAACTGAATATCCATATTATTTACTCCCGGTAAGTTTCCTACACAACCTGCTATAGCCACATAACATTCATTTTCAATTGCTCTTGCTGCTGCACAGTGACGTACACGCATATAGGCATTCTGGGTATCAGTAAGATAAGGTACAAACAGAATTTTCATTCCCTGATCTGCAAGAATCCGGGGAAGTTCCGGAAACTCCACATCATAGCATATTACCAGTCCTATCTTTCCACAATCGGTATCAAATACCTTAATTTCATTCCCTCCCTTCATTCCATAATATTTCCTTTCATTAGGTGTAATATGAATTTTACGGTATTCATCTATCCTTCCATCACGGTGAAGCAAATAGCTCACATTATAAAGTTCATTATTCTCAAAAACCGGCATACTTCCGGAAATAATATTGACATTATAACTGATAGCCAGCTCTGATATTTTATTTTTTATTTCTTCCGTCCTTTTTGCAAGCTCTATCATACTGTCTCTTTCGGAGAGACTATTAAATGGTGCTAATAATGGCGTATTAAAGAGTTCCGGAAATAATACAAAATCTGATTTATAGTCTCCCATTACATTTACAAAGAATTCTACCTGCTCATAAAAGGCATCAATATTCTTAAAATGTCTCATCTGCCATTGTACCAGTCCCAAACGGATGATGCTATCCTGCATTGTATTGGGTTTTTTACTGTAATAGATATTATTCCACTGCAGGAGAACCGCATTTTCTCTTGAGGATTCATCTTCAGGAAGATATTTCTTAAGAATCCTGATGGGTAAAAAGTTATTGGAAAGCTGGAATGAAAGTACGGGATCATAAATTTCTTTATCCCTCACTCTCCGGATATATTCCCTTGGAGACAATTCATGACTGTATTTATGATAATTCGGGATTCTTCCTCCTAATACGATAGATTTTAAATTAAGAAGTTCACAAAGCTCTTTTCGGGCGTCATACAGTCTTCTTCCTAAGCGGAGTTCACGATATTCAGGATCTACAAAAACTTCTATTCCGTATAATACATCTCCTGTAGAAGTATGGGTATTAAAGGTATAATTCCCAGTTATATCGCTGTAAGTATGTTCATCTCCAAATTCATTGTAATTAACGATAATAGAAAGTGCAACAGCCGCCAGTTTTCCATCCACTGTAATACAGATCTGGCCTTGAGGAAATATTTTGATTAATTTATCTATACTCTTTTTATGCCATACGGATTCAGACATTTGAGGATAGGCACGTTTCATTGTTTCTACCAGTTCATCATAATCCTTTGTATTCAGGACACGGGTATCTATTTGCATTGTAAGTAAATTTACATTAAATATAAAAAAAATTATCCGCGTCTGTCTACTTTCATTAAAAAAAGAAAGCCTGCCTTTACAGGCAGACCTCCAAACATAAATATAAAAATAGATTATGAAAAATAGATTCAAATTTAATGGTAGACATGGATCATAGGATTCGCAATCATTACAGGATCCGGCTCTGAAAGATCCATTGCTTGTCCGCAAACTCCATCTTCTACATCTGCAGGCCAATTCGGACTGGAAGGTGTCGCATTCTGGCCCGTCCACAAAGCATTTCCTGGTCCTAAATCGTCCACCTGAGACATTGTCACCCAAATTACATTATCGGATTCTGATAAAACATTTCCTCCTCCAACAGTATGGGATTCATTAATAACTAAAGCTTTTTTCTTTCCTGTTCCCTGGTACTCCACAATCGGGTATGAAGAAATCGTATTGGAACTGTAAGTCCCACAAATTTCTATCACTGATTTATCTTTCATGATAAAGTATGTTTTTCCTGAAGGCATACCAAAAGAAGGATCAAGAAGAGAAAAAGCACCTTTTACTGAAAAATAGGAAGAGGCTTCCATTTCTACTGTAGTATTCTTTCCACTTCCGTATAAGCCAAAAGTCGCGGCTCCGTTAAGAATAATTCCCGAACGGTTACATATCTTCAGTAAATCTCCCTGATGTATAAAGGTTCCTGTCCCTTTAATAATAGCTCCATTTACAATGTATAAACTATTGGTAGGAGCAATTGTTAAAGTATTGGAACCGAAATCAATAGTCTGATTAACACAATAGGTTGTATTCGTTACTGTACTGCTCGGCAAGTTACTTAGGTTATCAACTATTACAGATCCAGCAGGACACCCACATGTCTGAGCATAAGAAAATGGTGCCAACCCCCACAATAATATTGCTATTACCTGTATTCTCATCTTATACTATTTAATAACAAAAACAATATTCATATAAGAAAAATCGGAAGGAGCTCCCACTACATCGTAAGTAAGAACTCCGGTATCTGAAATACCGGTAATATTGATTACTGTATTATCATAATAACTTACATAATAATAAAGGTCATCAGGAGAATTATAATAAGGAATAGAGGCCGGAGCACTATTGCTTTTAGCCATAGGAGCTTCAAATTGCTGTTTATATATTGTATAAAGATCTATAGTTTTACCTGTACCGGCCTGAGTATCCACTACCATTGACGGCATATAAAATGAACGGGTATTATTTCCTAAACAGGTCCACTCAGGAGAAGCAGGCATTCCTATATTCTGACTCAAACACTGGCGGTCTGTATCATATACTAAAAGTCCATTCGCAGGTTCAATAATCGCGGCTCTTTCCTGCTTTGTCAATCTTGGAATAAGAAGGCCTTTATCTTTAGCCGACATTTCTACAATAGAGCTTTTATCAGGTGTATTGGTGTTTATACCAACCTGTCCTTGCATCACAGAAGTGAACAGGATCATCACAGAGCATATTAATTGCTTCATAATATATTTTTTTAATAGTGTGTATTACCAATACCTGATTCCTTATAAGAAACCTGATCAATTTCAATGCTGATTCAATAGTTTTGAGAGTTGGATAGGAG
>NZ_JALAHD010000164.1 GCF_022712095.1 Chryseobacterium sp.
ATATAACTACTGAAAGTCAGTTGTTTATGTTTCAATGTTATTATTTTTATAATTTATTTTAGAGGTCTTAAAAACGAGACGAATTTACGTAGCAAGATGTGTCTTTGTACCCACAATTTTTTCAAAATTTTTGGTTCAAAGACTATCTTGCCTTTTTTTCAAAAAAGGGGAAAAAACTTCGGAACTCGTTTTTTTTCTTGGAAGAGATTTTTTTTATTAACTCACTTTTTTCCAAAAATTTGAATGCTATGTAGTTTATAGGCTTTAATAGTAGTTTATAGCCTGTAACGTGTTGAAAACATTGTTTTTATGTTTTCTATAACTCACTTTTGCTCCATAATTATTAAACGAAATGTTTGTAGTCAGGGTTTTCTGACTGAAGAAAAAAGATGGAAAACAAATCGACAATGATAAAATTTAGAATAGAGAAAGAGAAAAAGAAAATTTGGAAAAAGCTCTGTTCAGAAAGACGGGTATCACTCACCCAATTAATCATCGATTCTGTTGAAGACAGATTATTGGATGACGAAAGGAGAAAGGTACTGGAGTTCATTGAAAAGCAAGACAACATTTTTGTAAAGATAGAAACCAATATCAATCAGATAGCAAGAATAGCTAATTCGCAAAAGTTTATTTCGGAAAAAGAATTAAAAAACTTTTCAGAAAAGCTCTCTGAGATAGAAAAGCTGAAACAGGAGCAGAATATAATTTTTGCTAAAATATATTCAATGCTTGGAAGATGATTGTTAAGATAATGGATCCGGCAGGTCCTGGGTTTCCTGGAGTACTATACAACGATAAAAAAATAGACAAAGGTAAAGGCGAGCTGATGCTGATGAAAAATTTCCCTTCTTTTATTGATAAAAACAGCAGTAAAGAAGAAGTTAAAAACTATTTGGCATCGGTATCAAAAAATGACAGAGTAAAGAAACCGCAATTCCATGCCGCGATTTCCACAAAATTTCAGGAACATTCCAAAGAAGAACTCACAAAGATAGCCGAGGATTTTATGAATGAGATGAGCTATGGAGATCAGCCGTTTATTGTCGTTTTTCATAGTGATACGGAAAATAATCATGTTCACATCGTTTCCACGAGAGTTGATAAATCAACTGGTAAAAAGATCAATGACAGTTATGAAAAACTCAAAGCCCAAAAAGCATTAGGGCAGATAATGGAAAAGCTGTATGGATTAAGTGCCGAAGAGCAAATAGAAAAGTTAATGGGGTACAGATATGGCACTTTGAAACAATTGGAACTTCTACTGGAAAGAAATGGATTCCGCCTTTCTCGAAACAAGAACAATGAAAATACCCTTGATATTTTAAAGAATGGAGTTCGGGAGAAAAGTATTAACGGAACCCAGCTAACATTCAAGAATATTAAAAGCGATAAAAGAGCAAAGCAGTTGAAAGCTATTCTTTCCAAGTACAAAGAAATCTTTTCTAACAAAGTTTTTAAAGTAGAAGATCGGAGAGCACAAGAAGCTATGCTACCGAAAGAAAAACAAAAAGTTAACGATCATACTGTTCCTACAATTGAATTTGAAAGTGAACTTCAAAAAAAACTGAGAGATACATTCGGAATTGATATTGTGTTTCATCATAAAGATGATAAAGCTCCTTTTGGATATACTTTAATTGATCATAAAACAGGTACAGTTTATAAAGGAAGTGAAATTATGAAAATGAATGAGCTGTTTGAATTCACCTCTGATATGATACATAAAAAATTATTCGAAAGTTTAAAAGATTATAACATTCCGGATGACACTTCTAAAAAGGTTTTACAACAATATTTAATAAATCAAAATTCTCAAAATATACCTAAAGATTTTATGCTGTTTGAGTCCAAAAAGAGGAAAAATAAAAAAACATTTAACTCTGTGAGAAATGATGTTAAGCAGTATCTCAGATCACAAAAGAATAGTGATGTTAAAATCATCAAATCAGATTCCGGAAAATTTTATGCTGTTCATTCAAAATTACATTATGTAGGTGATCTGGAGTATTTGATTGGAGAAAAAGAGTATCAGAAATTTTTGAATCCTATTCAGGAACATGTATCAGAAAACAAAAATGAAAATCTTGCAAAAGAGCTGAATAGAAGTATCAATGATATGATTTTTGAGTTCAGCAAATCATCCGGAGGATCAGGAAGAGATCAGTCAGAAAACGAAAATAAAAAAAGACGAAAAAGGAAAAAGAGATAAGTCAACCAAAGATTGGAAATATAAAACTATGATCATCACATTTGCAACACAGAAAGGAGGTACAGGAAAAACTACTCTTGCTATAGCCTTCTCCAATTACCTGTCGGGTATTTCCGAAAGAAAAATTAATGTTTTTGATTTCGACTATCAAAAATCCTTCTACAATAAATGGAAAGAAGATGAACTACTGGAATCTCCCAAGCTTTATGAAGTAGAAGTTTTTGGCGAAGATGACAAGAAGCCTTTTGCAGACCTGGAAAGCTTATTTGCCTTAAAAGACAGTGAAGACATCAACATTTTTGATTTAGCGGGAACATTAGATGAGAAATATAGTGACTTGTTGGTCTATAGTGATTTTATCATTGTTCCTTTTGAATATTCAGATGTTTCAGTCAAATCAACGCTGGTTTTTAAAAACCTGCTCGGATTATTAGAAAGCCAGGCTGAAAGAATATTCATCCGATCTAAGTATGACAAGGGTTACAAATATCTCAACCAAAAGGAAATGGATGAAGAGCTCTCCAAATACGGGACGCTCATTGAAAGTCCTGTTTTCAAAAGAAACTGTCTCCAAACCATAGACACAAGGAAGCTGACATATGAGCAAAAATATGCTGTGAAAAAGCCATTTAATGAACTTATTGATCAAATAAATGAAGCACTACAAATTACCATTTAATGTTACTCTCGAAAGAAAATACAATGACATTAACATTGAAAAATATTTATCAGAGAGAGAATTATATGAGCAGGAACGAAAAAGCAGGATGATTTTAATGGATAATGACCTGCATATAGAACTCGGAAAATTTAAAACATTTGAAGTAGACCTCAGTGAGATCATTGATTTAGGGATGCGGTACGCTATGGGAAAGCAGGAGTTCAGAAAACTGGCTGCCCAGATTTTAGAAATCAAAGAAAAACAAAATATTACCCCAAAATGATAAAATATTCATTAATACTATTAGGAGCGTACTTCCTCTATTATGCCGGAAATATAGTTTATGATCTGTTTTTAAAAAAAGAAAAGATAATTCAAACAGATACAACAGAAGAATTTTCAATTGTTGATTTTGCACAAACAGAAACTCCACCTCCGACACAAATTGAGATTGAAGATGTAGAAGATATTAATACTCCCAAATCTTTTTTGAGAAAAGAGTTTGAATCAGCAAAAGAGGTTTCTGAAGATGTAAAACCGGAAATAGAAGACTTAAGAAGAAGATTTGAAGCCGAGCAGGACATGGATGATTTTAATGCTGATGATATTCAGGAAAATGAAGATAAAAATAATCCTTTTGAAGAAGCAGAAAATAAGGAATTCAGATCTATTAATAAAGAGGAAACTAAGATAAAAAAAACAGATTGGAAGACTTTGCTTTCTTTATCAGAAACCTCAGTTCAGATGGTGGCTAATTACGAGGGACAGAAGGTTTACCACTCTTTCTTATAGCAGATTTTTAAATACATATTTACCCTAAATTTTTAATTTTTTATTATGATGAAAAAGTTTATCAAAAGAAACGTAAACGCGAAAAAAGTTTTAACTCTTGTTTTGGTGATGATGGCGATGACTCCCGTATTTGCACAGGGAGGTGCAGCGGCAATTTCAAATGCAGCCAGTGATATTAAGGACTACTGGGATCCGATCAAACTTATCTTAAAAGCAGTAGGAGGATTGGTTGGTTTTATTGGAGGTCTTAGAGTTTACAACAAATGGACCAATGGAGATCAGGATGTAAACAAAGAGATTTTGGGTTATGGAGGTGCGATGATTTTTTTGATCGTAGTTCCTGAATTCGTAACTGCATTCTTTGCCTAATATGGGGTTTTATCTTTACAAGGGGCTTAAAAAGCCCCTTGTTTTTTTCGGGCTTAAAGGTAAATACATCTTTTATGCGGTAGGTGTAATTGGAGCCGGAGTGATCGCTGCTCTAGTATTATCCAAATTTGGATTGATAGGCTCATTATTAGGACTTGTTACTACAGCCGGTGGTGTCTATCTCATCTTCAAAAGGCAGGACAAGTATGGTCTTTATGACAAGACTAAGAATTTTGATCAGATTTTAATTTTCCCTAAAAAAATAACCAACAAAAGAATTTCAAAAAATGACAAAAATAAAAAAGCAGGCATTTAATATTCCTTTTATCGGTTACGATTATGCCAAAGATTATGGATGGGATTTTGACGTTCTTTTCGGACAATATGGAAACCCCATTATAGGTATAAGAATAAAAAATATTGTTGAACAGTATTCTGCCGATCCGGACATGTATCTTCAATTCCATACCATTCTAAACCAGGTGGTATCAATTATTGGTGAAGGAAGAATTATACAGAAGCTCGATATTTTTTCAAAAAAGAAATATACCGCTGAAGAGTCTACCGAGTTTCTTCAGCAAAAATATTCCGAGCATTTTGATGGAAGATTATTTAAAACTATTGAGACGGTACTTTTATTTACAGATATCATTGACGATAAACTGAAAAAGAAAAACAAGCACTACGGGTTCTCAGAAAAAAGCTATAAAGAGCTGAGAGATAAATGTTCTAAAGTTTTTATGCTGTTAAAGCAGAGTGATTGTGAACCGGAGTTCCTCTTCGAAAAAGATTTTGAATACTATATTTCAGGAGTTTTATCGATGCAGTTTTCTGGGATTCCTTCATTTGATAATATTAAGAGTACCAATGAATATTTACAAATAGGAAACAGGTTTGTTAAAAATATTTCCTATGTAGATGTAGAGAATATTGATTTACCATCCGAAATAGAACCTTATTCTATACTAGGAGGGAATGGTGCGGCATCAGAAACAGCAGTAGATAATTTCACCTTTATCAATGAACTGGAAGATTATGAAACTATTATATACAATCAAATAATAACTGTTCCTCTTCAGGCACAACAGCAAAGAGAACTTGATAAAAAAAAGAAAAAGCATGAAGGTGCTGCTAACAATTCTCCTTCCAATGCCATTATAGCAGAGGAAATTCAAACCCTTCTTCATAATATAGCGATTGATGGTCAGCTAATAGTCAATGCTCATTTTTCAATCCTTTTTTCAGCAAACACTCTGGAAGAAATGGAAGGGACACAGTCCCTGATTGAAAATAAGCTTTTCACAAAAGGTATCATTGTTTCTAAAAATGCATACAACCAGCTTGAACTCTTTCGATCGGCCATTCCGGGTAACGGAACCGAACTTAGAGAATACGATTTATTTATGACGACGAGCGAAGCTGCGCTTTGTTTTTTTTTTAAAGAGAGTTACCCCGTGAATGAAGATTCTAATTTTTATTTAAGGTTTACAGACAGACAGGGAGTTCCTCTAAAAGTTGACCCCGCTGATTTACCTATGAAGACAGGACGGATCAATAATAGAAACAAATTTGTTTTGGGCCCCAGCGGATCGGGAAAAAGCTTCTTAATGAATAACATCATTGAGCAATACCTGACCTATAATTTTGACATTGTTATAGTAGATACAGGAGACTCCTATTCAGGAACCTGTCAATATAAAGGAGGTAGATACATTCAGTACACCGAAGAAAAACCGATCACAATGAATCCTTTTCTGATGAACAAGAAAGAGTTCAATATTGAGAAAATTGAGTTTTTAACCAACCTGATCTTCCTGATCTGGCAAGGTCCGGACGCATCCATGTCTTCTGCGCAAAAATCGATATTAGATAATGTACTGATGTCTTATTATCATCAGTATTTCAATTCTGGAACAGAGTGGTATGAAAATAAAAATTCAGAAGAATTAATTCTTTACTTGGACAAGTACAATATTCATGAGGAAGATATCTATACAGAATTTGAGAATGAAACCACCGTACAGCGTACTTACTATGATGTGTTAGGAATTGCTTTCGATGCCACTTCTGATGAAGTTAAGGAAGCAGGACGGAAACTGTTAAAGTTTTATCATCCTGACAAAAATGCCAATAATCCTGATTATGATAGTGAAACTTTTTATAAAGTCTATGAAGCATACGAAACTTTAAATGATGAAAACAGAAGAAAGATTTATAATGAAACCCAATTGATTCTCATTAAATCTAATGAAATCATCAAGCAGCCAAAAACTGCCGAAGAGTGGAATGAATCTTTTAGAAAAGCCATCATTAAAAAAATTAAGGAACTCGAAGAAAAGCTGGAAGCAAAAGAACTTTCATTTAATGGCTTTTATGATTATTGCGATAAATTTCTTCCCCTCCATCTGAATAACAAGAGGCACAATATCACGGAAAAAGAATTTAATCTGAGAACATTTTTATTTGTCCTCAAGGATTTTTATAAGGGAGGGAGATATGGAACAACCCTGAATGAAAGTGCTGACAATACACTCTTTGACGAGTCATTTATTGTTTTTGAAATCGACAATGTAAAAGATAATCCAAAACTGTTTCCGATTGTAACGCTTATTATCATGGATACTTTCATTCAAAAAATGCGTCTTCGAAAAGACCGCAGAAAGGCACTTATCATTGAAGAAGCCTGGAAAGCGATTGCAAGTAAACTGATGGGAGGTTACATTCTCTATCTCTATAAAACGGTAAGAAAATTCTGGGGTGAAGCGGTTGTGGTAACTCAGGAGCTGGATGACATCATTGGGAATGCAGTGGTAAAAGACAGTATCATTAACAACTCTGATACCTTCATTCTGCTGGATCAAACCAAGTTTAAAGACAACTTTGAACGCATAGCGTCTTTATTATCTCTCAATAAAGTCGAGCAGAATAAGATTTTTACCATCAATAATCTCAACAATAAATTTGGAAGGAGCCGGTTTAAAGAATTTTATCTTAAGCGGGGCTCAAAAGGCGAAGTGTATGGGAATGAAGTTTCTTTAGAGCAGTATTTAACCTACACTACTGAAAAACCGGAGAAATCAGCTGTAGAATATTACGTTCAGAAATCTAAAAACTATGATGAAGCTTTAGAACTTTTTGTAAAAGATTTCAAATTATTGAACGACAAAATGGAGAATATGGTAGCCTTGGTTAATCTTTATCAGAAACCTTTGGACGGGCAAATTTTTTCCTACTACGAGAGAATGAAAAATAGCTGCAAAGGAAAAAATGTTTTTAAAATAATCTCTCAGGAATTAGAAGACCAGGATATCAGTTTTTCAGAATTAATCCATAAACAAGAATATGAATATGAAAAAAATTAGCATCATCTTTTTAGGGTTTGGCAGTTTAGTATACGCTCAAAACACTTATATCGATCCTACAGTAACAGCGGCAATGATTCTGTATTCAGAAAATCTGAAGGCTAAACAAAATGAAGTCATTGAAGAAACTTCTAAATTAAAAGATGCCCAGGCATGGGTAGGAACACAGATGGTAGTGGCCAATGATATTCAAAATAAAATTTTAAAGGGTTTAAAAGAGGTTTCCGGGACACTGCAAAATGGAATTCAGGTTCAGGAGATTTATTCTGAGCTTAATAAATGCTATAACTATTCTTCGCAGATCGTACAATTGGCCTCTGAGCACCCACAATACGCTATTTTTGGAACCAAAGCTTCACAGAAAACGTATGAGCAAAGCCTCAGGATTGTGACAGATGTGTCTGATATTCTGGAATCTGGAGAGCTTAATCTTGCCACTGCCGGAGACCGGTATAAAATATTGCATAATATTTCAGGTAATGTGAAAAACCTTAAGCTTTGGCTTTTAGCTATAAAACTCCGTATTGAAAGAGCAAACAGGTTAGAATTCTGGAATTCTATCAATCCATTTGCGGGTTACATCAATACCGATAAGGCTATTGTTGAAAATATCATGAACAAGTATAAAAAGAATTTCTAATTATGAAATCAAAGAATGAGACTAGTCACCTTTATGGAAGTAAAAAGAAAATTCTCCTAGGTCTATTAGCTCCGGCAGTATATGTTCTTTTAACTTCTTCAGGAGGAAGTTCGACTCCTGCCTGGGAAAAAGAAAATGTTTCTTTTCCAATGATGGATATTGAAATAAATGCTACTGTTAAGGAAAATGAGAGGCAAAAAGAGATGCGAGAAAAGCAGACAATGAACGCTGGTGTTGAAGCAGTCAACCAGACACAGTGGAATGACTTCAAAGATAAAGCTACAAAAATCCAAGACCGCTTAAGAATTGTTTCATTGGCTATACAGGCAATACCCACAGGAATAGCCATGAGCCGGGAGATCACAAAAATCACTCAAAATCAGACTAACATTATTAACGAAATCAATGATGCCCCGTATTCCATCATAGCAGTTCTGCCCTCTCAGGTACAATTCGTAGATGACTTACAAATGGTAACAAGATTAGTTGCAGGTATTATCCTTTCCTATGGGGCTATTAACCAAATGGAAAAATCTGAACGGAAAGTTTTGTTGGATTATGCTTTGGGTGAAGTTAAACAACTAAGCAGAGATTCTACTCATATGCTTTTAAAAATAAGAGACATTAAAGCTAAGGTGAATAGAAATAAAAGAGCATTCCAATACTACCTTAATAGAGATAGACAGGTGGTAGAAAGTATAATGGATAACATCAAATCATTTTAAAATGAAAAAGATTCTTTTAGTAAGTGGGATGGTATGTACGACTGTTTTGATAAAAGCACAACAAATAGTTATCAATGAAAAACTACTTTCTCAAATTACCGTAAATCATGGGGTACGTTTAGCCAGTGAACAGACTTTTTTAGACTCCTATGAAAAGCAAAAGAAATTGTATGATGAAATCAACGATAAGACTACCCAGATAATTGCCATTCAGGAATATATCTATCAACAGTTAAAGAATGTAAATTCAGCTCTTTTGCAAAGTAAAAAACTAATCTATCTGTATCAATACCTGGGTAAAATTGTTACCAACTCAAACCGAATGCTTGATTTATCTGCCACACATCCGGAATATGCGGTCCTCATTTCAAAATATTATGTGGAAATAGGTAAACAAACTATGAAACTTCAGCAGGAAGTTACTCAGGATATCTTAAATGAAGACAAAGATTTTCTTATGGATGCTATGGATAGGGAAATGCTTATTGAAAAAGTATTTACACGGGTGAGAAATATTAATGGAAACATTCTTTACATCATTCTCAGATTGGAAAACGCAAAGAAAATACCTTACCTCTATCAGGTTCCTGTACTCAAAAACTATATCAATGTAGACAGGCTGATTATGAAAGATATCATTCAAAAATTAAAAGTATGGAAGCATTATTAAAAAAAACAGTTGTTCTTCAATTTCTTTTAATCACAGTCACTTTATTTGGCCAAAGTGTTAAGAGATTAAATGATCCTGCAATTGTAGCACAGCATAAAAGAATGGTATTCGAGAGCTGGGGAGACTGGAGGCCTTATCCTAAATATTTCTTAGGGGTCCAGACTAATTTTGCCTATGCCACTGTCTGGGGGATGTGGGCGCCAAAAATAAACCGGCAGTATAAAGATGGTGAGGATATAAGGCCATTAAAACCGACCGGAGTACAAAACCAAAGGTATGCACAGCTAAAGTACCAGGAAGAACAGGCAATAAAAATAAAAGCAGATGTAGACACCCTTTATAAAAGAAACTTACAGGATCTTGCCCATTGGACCTCTGCCACAGTAGATGCTGATCCGCTGTGGCTCCTGTACTATAAACGGATGTTAAAACCTATTACTGAATTTCCTGACAATCCGCAGGGTTTCATAGAATGGAGACTTAAGGATCAGCAAACTTACGAAACACTTAACAGTACAGGTACTTTAAAAAGACTTCAGGAAGATCTAGACCTCATAAAGGAAAAGTATTCTCTTTCCCGATCAATGGATATGCCACGAGGGAAAAGGTTCATTATGTATCATGAAACACTTATCAAATGGAGAAGATTTGTACAAGAGCTCAGAAGATATAATAATAAGACAACACTCTTACTGGATTACAAAAATATATTGAAGAACCATTCAGCCTCTACCTTGCCAACAGCATGGACTCCTGCTTCAGATAAGCAGATTGTCCAGAACATTATGCAAAAATATAAACACAGATATTAAAATGAATAAAACGTTAACCTTATTATGTTGCTTTGTAGCAATATGTTTACCTGTTCTGGGCTATGCTCAGACAGATAGTGACTACAGTAATACCCTACAGTTTTTAAAAGGAGACGGAGCCTTTGAAAAATGGTTTATGGATGTTTTCACAAAACTGGATGCCAGTGTACAGAATAATGCATCGGGATCGGCATTGGTAGGAAGGGCTATAGGCGGATTAGGAGCCTTGATGTATCTTGGATATATGGGATGGCAGATGGCTGCCGGAGACAGGGAGTGGGAAATTACCCCTATGTTAAAACCTATTCTTATCGGATTTACTCTTGTGTATTGGACCGGTTTTGTTAATCTTATTCAGGCTCCTTTTGAAGCTATAGCACAGCCTGGAATCACTATTTTTAGTGATATAGAATCCGAGGTTAACGACCTGAGGATTGAACGGTTTAAAAAACAACAGCAATTATTGGATGCTGTAATAAAACTGAAAGCGGAAGAAGATGCTAAACAGGATGTCATTGATAATACGGGCAAAGATGCTGATGATTCCTGGTTTGATATCAGTGAGGGATTAGATAAATTGATTCAGCCTATCAAGGAATGGCAGATCAGGATGCAGTTCCAGATGCAAAAATTAGTAGCAGAACTCATTGAATTTGTATGTCTTTCCATTCTTAGAATTTGTGTTTACCTGATTTTCTTTATTCAAAAAATATGGGCATATATATTAATTATTTTGGGGCCTATTGCCGTTGGAATGGCCCTTATTCCAGGGTTTGAAAATTCATTATACAGTTGGGTTTCCAAATTTATTAATATCAATCTGTACACTTTTGTAGCCTACACCATCATCAATATTGGCCAGCAATTAATTGCTTCCGGTTATGGGATGGAAATAGAAAGATATGACACGCTTTTAACTAACGGAACCATTACCAATTTAGATGCTTTAATGGTCTATGTAACCAATTCCGGAATGATATATAACCAGCTCTTTACCTGTGTTGCTTATGTGGTTACAGGGATCGGAGTGTTAATGACCCCGACAATTGCTGATACAATTGTAACAGCTGGAGGAGCCGGAGCTATGACCAAAATGAAAAGTGCTGCCGGAAAGATGGCAAGTGGAGCTAAAACAGCAGTATTAGCAGCTAAAACCGGAGGTGTTGCCGCAGCCGGAGCAGCCGCAAAGTCAGCAGCAATGGGTTCCGCGTCAGGTAGGGTCAACAATGCTATGAATAATAAAAAATAATATCAATAAAATGTTAATAAAAAATATAGAACAAAGAATTAAAGTAAACAAAGTCGTTTCTTTAGGAGCCATAGTTTTTGCGGTCTTCATCGTTATTGCAGGTTTTGTCTTTGCATATAAAATGATTCAGGATTCCAGAAAATCAATTTATATCCTGGATAACGGAGTTCCGGTTTTAGCCAAGCAAACAGATGTACTCTTAAACCGACCTGTTGAGTACAAAGCCCAGATTGAACTTTTCCACAGACTGTTTTTTACACTGGCTCCGGATGATACTTATATCAAGGATAATATCCAGAAGTCATTGTATCTCATTGATGATAGTGGGAAAAAAGAATATACCAACCTAAAGGAAAAAGGATTCTACAATCAAATCATTGCCTCCAGTTCAATGGTTAGTATTCATACAGATTCAATAGCTCTGAATATGGATCAAAAAAAATTCGCCTTTTTCGGAAAACAAATGATTTCAAGAAAATCATCTGTAATCACAAGGAAATTAATTACTGAAGGTTTTTTTGATGATATCATACGGAGTCCGAATAATCCTCATGGGGTCATTCTTAAAAACTGGAGAATTATTAATAATGATGAAATATCCAATCAAACTAAAAATTCTTACTAACAATGAGTTCATTTTTCAAACAAACCGGACAAAAATGGTTGAACTGGGCGGTAAAGAATCCCAAAACGTTCTTTACCTATTCAATGATTTTTTTGTCAGTATCATTTATAGGCTCTCTGATTCAGGGAATTTTCTTCCCTTCGGAAACAGCATTTAAAATAAAGCCTCCATCCCTTTATTCCGAAAGTCAGATCACTGAGAATAAATTAATAAACAACGATAAAGAGATGGAAAAAATAGTTAATGAGCTCAAAGCTTTAAAGCTAAAAAGGGATAGTCATGCTTTGCAAAAAGAAGATAGTCTGCGAGTGGAATATTTGTTTAACCAATACCAACAATTAAAAAATGGACATTAAAAAACTCAACTTTAAGGAAAAAAAATATGTTCTCCCTCTTTTGGCTCTGCCATTTCTTTTTCTGTTTACTTATGTGGGAGCTCAGCTGACCAAAAAAGATACTATAAAAGATAAACCTAAAGAGCTTTCTCTTTCTTTGGGTGAAACCCATGATTCTATTATGACTAAGAATGATGCTTACGATGCTTTTTTCAAAAAGGATGATAGTAGAACCATGCTCGATGGACTAGGTAAGGAAGAAGATAGTCTATTCACCTATGGAGATCAATTGTCTACTGACCAAAAAAGAAAAATTGATTCATTAAAAGCGGTATCAGGTAGACAGGCTCAATACCAGGGAAAAGGAAATTCATTATCCTATTATAATCCCAATCAGCAAAATGAAGATAAGGATTACAAAAGGTCTTCTGAAATCATAAGAATGCTCAATGATAAATCTTACGGAAGGCAGGAAAACACATATCAACCAGAAATATCCCAATCGAATCTTCAGAAAGAACAGCAGGATCCTGTAAAATATCTTAAACAGCAAATGCTTGTAATGGATTCCTTAGAAAAAGCGCGTGATCCTGAGTATCAAACTAAACTTGCAGCTGAAGAAAAGCTTAAGACCAATAAAGAAAAAATGGATCAATTTCTTAATTCAACTTTTAATGTCAGCAAATCAGGGATTAACAATGAATTTAACGCTTTCTATAAAGAAAAGGAAAACAGTTTTATTAAAGCGGTAATAGATGAAAATAACAAAGGTTTTTTAGGAAGCAGAATAAGATTCAGACTGCTAGAAGATATTTTTGTTGGAAATAGAAAAATAAGTAAAGGTTCCGTACTATATGGGCAAATCTCAGGTTTTTCAATGCAAAGAGTCAACCTCAATATAGTATCCGTATTTACCAAAGGAGAAATTTTCCCAGTTAACCTATCTATTTATGATGTGGATGGAATGAAAGGACTTTATGTTCCTCAAAGTGTTTTTAGAGACATGATCAAAGAAATGGGAAGCAATTCTGTTCAGGGTACACAGATGGACATGGGAGGATCCGGATTCTTCACCAGTATAGGCAGTAAATTATTTACATCTACTTCTAAATCAATTGCCAATCTGATAAAGGAGAATAAAGCAAAATTAAAGTACAATTCATATGTCTTTTTAATCGATGAAAAACAATTGAAAGATTTACAAAACCAAGAAAAAAAATAATAGAATGAGAGCTATATTATATACCATTTTACTAACTGCAACTCAGTTTTTAACAGCACAAACAGCAACGAGAGATCAGATCGTTTCGTCTCTACCCGAAATAGAAATTTCTGAAGGGATTAACCTTCATATTATTTCACCTGAACCCATTCAGTACGTTGATTTGTCAACTCAGCAGCTTACAGGTGATTTACCTACTACTCAAATTGCCAGAATTAAAATCACTGACCATTCTGATTCCGGCCAGGAAGAAAAACAGAAGAACTCTGTTTCCTTTTTCAACGGAAGCAACATTGGGATTATAACAGTAGTAGGACAATCTTTCATTGCACAATATAAGGCTGTATATAGAAACCAGGATAACCTTAATACAATTACGAATATCCATATACAACCTGAAGAAATGCAGCCTATAGAATTTGATAAAATGATCTTTTCAAATCTTGAATTAAGAAAATTTGCAATGGATATTATTCAAAAGAAATCTGAAAAAAATCCTATTAGGAAAGAGACAAATTTAGGATTGAGTGTACAGATTAATAATGTATATGTGCTTAGTGATTATATATTTTTAGATATGACTTTTAAAAACAATTCTAATCTGAGCTATGATATTGAAGGTTTAAAATTTTCCATAGAAGATAAAAAAATTTATAAAGCAACAAACAATCAAAGTATTGATATGACACCACTTTTCCAGCTCAATGCTCAAAAGCACTTTAGAAAAAATTTCAGAAATATTTATGTTTTCAAAAAGTTCACCTATCCTAATTCTAAAGTAATGATGATCCGCTTAATTGAAGAACAGCTCTCTGGAAGAACCATTGAGATGAAAGTAAACTATTCTGAAATTCTTAAAGCAGATACATTCTAAAAAATATTATAATGCAAGAACAACAGCACCAAATAAAAATTTATGGATTCCTGCAAAAGGCGGTGTATGCCATTGTTGCTTTAGACTGTGCATCACTTTTCTACCTCAATGCGAATGTACCGGTAGTCTCGAATTTGTTGAAGAATTTCTCAAAAATGAGCTTTATTTATCCTCCGATCAATGCCAAATTTGCGACATTAATTCTGATAGGATTAGTTGCCATCGGGACAAAAGCTAAGAAAAAGAAAGATTTAAATATCACAACAGAAATAGTTATCCCTATGGCTTTAGGGTTGCTTATGATTTTTTCTTCTCTGATTTGGCAGAATGAAGCAGGAAATTCAGAACTCCCTAAAATCTTTCCAGGACTTAATCTGTATCAGCTGATTTATGCTATACTTTCTTTCTTAGGGGCTGTAATCCTTCAAATGGGAGCAGATAGTATTTCCAAGCTGATGCAGCAAAAAATGGGCAAAGACAGATGGAATGTAGAAGAAGAATCTTTTGACCAGAATCAGGAATATGTAGAATCCGATACGAATATTAACATTCCTTATTTATTCAGATATAAAGGGAAAAGCAACAAGGGATGGATGAATATCAATCCTTTTAGAGGTACAATGGTAATCGGAACACCAGGATCAGGTAAATCTTTCGGAGTGATTAATCCTGCAATCAGACAGATGATTGCAAAAGGATTTTGTCTCTGCATCTATGATTTTAAATTTCCTGATTTAGCGCAAATAGCTTATTACCATTATTTACTGAGGAAAAGTAAAGAGTCAGATTATAATTATGATTTCCATGTAATTAATCTGAATGAAGTAGAAAAATCCAAAAGAGTAAATCCATTCGCTAAAAAGTATGTGAAAACATTGGCTGAAGCTCAGGAAATGGCGGAAGCAATGGTTTCCTCGTTACAGAAAGGAGGAGCAAGTGCCGGAGGGGGGTCAGATCAGTTCTTTACCCAGTCCGCAATCAATTTTCTTTCATCCTGTATTTATTTCTTTGCCACTCATGAAAATGGTAAGTATTCGGATTTACCTCATATACTTTCCTTTATGAACAGAAGCTATAAGGAAATATTCGATACACTTTTTGACCATGAAGAATTGTATTCTTTATTGTCACCTTTTAAATCAGCTTATGATAACAAAGCTTTTGATCAATTGGAAGGACAGGTGGGAACGTTGAAAATATTTCTTTCAAGGTTAGCAACAAAAGAAAGCTTTTGGGTATTTTCCGGTGATGAAGTAGAATTGAAGATAACAGACAGGGATCATCCTTCTATTATTATACTTGCTTCAGATCCGGGAACACAGGATATCAACTCAGCGTTGTACTCAGCTGTACTTAACCGGACCCTAAGGCTTGTCAATTCAAAGCATAATCTGCCTGGAGGTATTATTGCCGATGAGTTTCCCACTATTTATATTCATAAAATAGATAATGTTGTAGCCACCGCCAGAAGTAACAGGGTTGCTGTTCTACTAGGTCTTCAGGAACTCCCACAACTTCGACAGTTTTATAAAAAAGAAGTGGCGGATACTATCTCTGCTATTGTTGGAAATATTCTTTCTGGTTCTGCAAGAGATAAGAATACGCTTGACTGGCTTGAAAAGCTTTTTGGAAAAATAAAACAAAAATCTTATTCCCAATCTATTTCACAACAGGGAACTACTACAAGTATCAATGAGAAAATGGATCATATGATTCCTGCCGGAAAGATTGCTGCGCTTAGGACTGGAGAGATGGTAGGAATGATAGCTCAGGGTGAAGAAAATGATACAGATGAATATAAAACTTCGGCAGTCAGTGGTAAAATCAATTTAGATATGAAAGCCATTAAGAATGAAGAAAAGAATTATGTACCCATGCCGTCCTATTATTCATTTGTAGATAAAGCAGGAGTGAATCGTAAGGAAGAAGTATTGATGACTAATTTCAGGAAAATTAACAAAGAAGTTGAACTAATCGTCTCAGAACTCGTTAAAGCCTAATCGAATGGAAAGTAAAATAAAAAAAGTTTTTTTTGTCATTTTGGTTTTAGCATATCATTTTTCCTACGCTCAATTTAATACGCTTACTCCTACACAGCCAAAGAAATCGGAAAGCTTAAAAGTGAAGGAAAAACCAGGCTTAGAAGAGAACGCAAAAGAAAAGAAAGATAAAAAATCGTGGAAACAAATTTTCAACATCACTACAAAATCAGACTTAAAAAATGAAATTGACTCTTTAAAAACATTGATTAAAGAATACAGTAGTGTTAGCAGTAATAAAAATTCACAGGTTGAAAAATTGAAAGATTCAGTAGCCTTGTTAACACAGAATAGACTCATGCAGAAAAAGAATATTTCAAATAAACCTAATGGTTTTGCAATGTATGATTTAGTCGAAGAACCGAAGGAGACTTTTTCAAAAATTGTAATGCCACTCAATAATAGAATCACCATTACATCATCGTATGGAGCAAGAATACATCCTATTTTCGGAACAAAAAAAATGCACAATGGTATTGATCTTAAAGCCAATTATGAAAATGTATATTGCGTAATGGATGGAATTGTAACTGCCGTGGGTTGGGATTCTAAAGGCGGTGGAAATTATATCAAGGTAAATCATTTCAACAGATTTGAAACTTCTTATCTACATCTTTCAGAAATGTATTACAGAGTGGGGGAGCAGGTTAAAGCCGGATATATTATCGGAAAAAGCGGAAACACCGGAAACTCTACTGGACCCCATTTACATTTTTCGGTAAAAGAATTTGGCAAAAGCATCAATCCTGCTCATTTTTTAAATGACTTAATAAAAGTAAATAACTTAATTGCAATATATAATGAATAACACGACTTTACCCACAGATGATCTAAAGAAATACGGAATAATAGAAGCTGATAATTCCTTTTCTAAAAAACTGTCAGCGGATGATATCCAAAAATTTTTGCAAGGATATACTATTGTCGCTGATAATAATAAAAGTAGAATAACATTCAGACTGACAGATAACAACACCCAATTAAATGTTAATCTCTATGAAAGGGATAAAAACTTATCTGAAGTACTTGAAAAAAGTAAGCATAAAATTCAATACTCTGATACTTCTTCACAGTATAATTTTAATGACGAAAAAAATAATGCTAGGCCGAGCTGGACAAAAACGGCTTTTATTTTTGATGAAAAAACGAAAAGTATTATAGAGTTAAACATGATTAAAGATTCAAAGCTACTAACTGAAATGGTATTGGAAAAACAAAACCCAGAAGAAACTTTCCGATATAAAAATGAACTTGAGAAATTAAAATTAAAACTTCTGGAAAAAATATCTCAGTATCCGGAAATTGCAAAAGAAATTACTATAGATCTAAACATTGTAGACAATGAAATTAATGCAGTTAACAGTATCTTCCGACCTGCAAAACAAATGCAGAAAGAAGGTAAAGATGATATTCAGCTAAATGTTAATGATCCTGATATGTATGAAGATGTAAATCAACAGAGAGAAGAGGAACAAGAGCAGGAAGAAAAATGGCATAGACCGAAGGGAAGAGGAAGATAAATTGTTGAAAAAAACCAGCCTGAAAAGGCTGTTTTTTTTTAAGTTCTATAATATATTAGATGTAATAGCCACGACTTTATCTGACAGTTAGGGGTTAAAAATAATTGTCAGTTATCCAATATTGTCCTTACTTCCAAAAGTAAGGATTTTTTGTTCCTCTGCAAGAGTTTCCAATAATTTCTCTTTTGCAATAGGCTTACTATCGGAAAACGTCTGCATCGGTGTTTTACCGTAACAATGTTTTCCTGTATGCGTTCTTTCATTGTTGTAATACGATAGCCAGCTGTTTAAGTCTAATTGCAATTCTTCAATATTTCTGTAAATTTTCTTTCTGAAAGCTATAGCATAGAACTCATCCTGTATCGTTCTGTGAAAACGTTCGCAAATACCATTGGTCTGAGGACTTTTAGCCTTGGTCTTTGTGTGATCAATATCTTCAATCGCTAAATAAAGCTGGTATTCATGCTGCTCTCTTATTCCACAGTATTCCGTTCCTCGGTCTGTCAAAATTCTGAGTAAACGAAGTTCCTGCTGCTCAAAGAAAGGGACTACCTGATCATTAAGCATGTCAGCAGCAATAAGAGCATTTTTACGGTCATATAACTTTGCAAATGCTACTTTGGAATATGTGTCAATAAAAGTTTGCTGATAAATATGTCCAACTCCTTTGATATTGCCTACATAATAAGTGTCTTGAGCTCCTAAATATCCCGGATGATAAGTTTCAATTTCTCCATGAGCCTTTTTCTCTTCCTTAGCCCTTTCCAGTGCTGAAAGTTGGGATTCAGTAAGGACTAGACCATCTTGAGCAGATTTGGCTTCC
>NZ_JALAHD010000165.1 GCF_022712095.1 Chryseobacterium sp.
ATCACGAAATCCAAAAAAGTAAAAGAAAAGAAGATGAAATTGAAACAACAAAAGAGATCTTTAATAGCTCTTTTCTAAATATGAATGTTTATGACGAATAATGAAGTAAAAACACAAGGCAGGAATTACACTGTTCCTCTTGTTACCATTACCCTCTTATTTTTTATGTGGGGATTCATTACCTGTATGAATGATATCCTTATCCCTTATCTGAAACAGCTTTTTAAACTAACATTTTTTGAATCCATGCTGGTTCAGTTTTGTTTCTTCGGAGCTTATTTCATCGGTTCATTAATTTATTTCTTCATCTCTATTTCAAAAGGAGATCCCATCAACAAAGTAGGATATAAAAAAGGAATTCTATTTGGTATTTTCCTGGCTGCTTTTGGCTGTATTTTATTCTATCCGGCAGCTACATTCTCATATTATCCTTTATTCCTGGGAGCTTTATTCATTCTTGGACTGGGATTCACAGTGTTGCAGATTACGGCGAACGCTTATGTTTCATTATTGGGAACAGAAGAATCTGCATCAAGCCGTTTGAATATGACCCAGGCCTTTAATGCTTTCGGAACCACTATTGCTCCTGTTTTGGGAGGACACCTTATTTTCGAATTCTTCTCAGCTCCTGACGGCTCATTCAGTGCTGTGGCCACCAGAATTCCTTATCTGATCTTTGCCGGAATCTTACTGTTGGTAGCATTCCTTATTTCAAGAGTAAAATTACCTTCTTTCCAAATGGCAGAAGAAGAGATCGTAAAAGGTTGGGGTGCTTTACAGTTCAATCATCTTAAATTCGGGGTTTTAGCAATGTTCTGCTATGTAGGTGGAGAAGTTGCAGTAGGAAGTTTCATTATCAGTTTCCTTGAGCAGCCTCAAATTATGGGATTCAATGAGATCGTCAGTAAAAATTATCTTTCCTTATATTGGGGAGGTGCTATGATCGGAAGATTCCTAGGGGCCATCTCTTTAAACCAGTCTTTAAGCCAAGGAAAAAAGGTAATTTATATGTTGGGAGCTGCAACACTTGTATTTTTGGTAATATTTAGTGTAGTAAATCTTACATTTGCACAGATCAGCTTCTTCCTTGTATTTATACTACTGAACTTTATTGCTTTCTTTATTGGAAAGGCTGCTCCTGCAAGGACATTATCCATTTTCGCAGCTGTGAACGTAGTTTTACTAATCTCTACTATGGTTAATCATGGAGAAATTGCCATGTACAGCGTATTGGGAATAGGAATTTTCAACTCTATCATGTTCTCCAATATCTATACCCTTGCAATCTCAGGTTTAGGAAAATATACGAGCCAGGGATCATCATTGGTAGTAATGGCTATTCTGGGAGGAGCTATTGTTCCTATTTTCCAGGGATTCCTTGCTGATCATTTCGGAGTACAGCATTCCTTCATTATTCCTGTATTCTGTTATTTAGTTATCCTTATTTTTGGAGCTTATTGTACGAAATATCTTGGACATGTTGAAAGTACCGACGCTAAGTCAGGACATTAAAATATGAACCAATTAATAAATCAAAATGGGATTCTGAAAAGAATCTCATTTTTTTGTTCTCAAAGTAACTTATCTTTTTTATATTCTACTTATATGATGAATATTATCAGGACAGATGAAAAATCAATTAAAACTCGAATACTTGGCATTCCTGATACTGGGAATATTTGCATTTATCCAAACAGGATTTTCATTTTGGTGGCTGATCGGATTATTCTTTGCACCTGACATATCCATGTTGGGATATGCAGTTAATAATAAAATCGGAGCCTTTTGTTATAATCTTTTTCATCATTGGGGAATCGCCATCGTTATTTATCTGGCTGGAACTTTATTGGCTCTTCCCTATTTAAATATGATCGGAGCTATACTATTTGCCCATTCCGCATTTGACAGAATATTAGGATATGGTTTAAAATATCCGGATAGCTTCCAGCATACTCATTTGGGCAGCATAGGAAAGAATAATTAAATCCATCATTCACCGAGGAAAAGAGATTTTCATTTACGACATAAAAAAAGCAACTTAAAAAAAGTTGCTTTCGATTGTAAATCTTTATAGATTATTTTCTTAAACCTAGTTCAGCAATAATTGCTCTGTATCTTGCGATATCTTTACTTTTAAGATAATCTAATAATCTTTTTCTTTTACCTACTAATTTAACCAATGATCTTTCAGTAGCGTAATCTTTATGATTTTGCTTTAAGTGAGCTGAAAGGTGGTTGATTCTGTAAGTGAAAAGTGCTACTTGTCCTTCAGCACTTCCTGTGTCTTGTGCAGATTTCCCGTGTTTTGCGAAAATTTCCTGCTTTTTTTCTGTTGTTAAGTACATTCCAATATTATTTAATGATTATTATGTAACGGGTGCAAAAGTACGACTATTTTTTAACCCTACAAAACATTATTGATTTCATATATCCTATTTGATAGAAAAAAATGTTAAAAGTTTCTTAATTAATTTTCCAAAATACCATTAAAAGGCATTAATTTTGCACGTGATTACCAACATGGAAAAACATTTATTTCATAGCACCATTTTTCTTGTATTGCTGATGTTTGCGCCTGTAGTGATGGCTCAGAAAAGTGATGATGACAAGATTAAAAAAATACTTTATTTCAACCCTGAAGTCGAGCCTGATATTGAGGAGATTAAGGAACCCACCAATAATGCTTTTTTCAGTTCTGTTTCTGATATTTTGAGCGGTTACCGTAAAAATAAGATGCTAAGGGCAGAAATCCAGATGCCTTTTGATGATGTCGATACCCAAACCATTATTGATTACTGCACCAATAATGATGCAGATTTTGCAATTGTTAGTAAGGTTAAATATTTTAAAGTAGGAATAGGAAGGTATGTTTTTTCTAATCAGGTGATTGTAAGCATGAAGCTTTTTGATGAGCACGGAACTCTTATCACAGAGACCGATTATGATACGTATCGTAAAAATATGCGCTTACTCGGCTCTACTGAAAATTCCATCAAAATAGGAACCAACGGTGCTATCAAAGGAATTTTAAAGCAACTGAGAAAAATAAAACCTTCCGGTGAAGTAGGATTTTAACCACCACCCATTACTAATCTTAAAAAAATCATCATAATTATTTTAGACCTACTTAAAATCTAAATAATATAAAAATTTCAAACTTAAAAAAATTGAGCAGAACCTTACGGGTGTTTTTTGTTACTGCCAGTATTCTCCTGTAAGCCAGTTAGTTTTATAAATTAACACTTTAATTAATTCTTAATTTTGGTTCATCCTTGGTCCATCTTAAAAATTTAAATTATTTTTGCATATCTAAAAAATTATTTCTGTTTTGAATCCTTCTAAAGACGAACTTATTTTCAACCCAGCCGATATTGCCGAAACCCTCAGTGGACTTCCTGCTGATGAAAGGCTCTTGGCTTTCCTGAAAGTTCCAAAGGAGTACAAAGCGGATGTTTTTTCTCATCTTGACCCGGACTTCCAGGAAGAAACTATCAGAAGCATCGGAAGCGATGAAGTTTCCGAGATCCTGAATGCTATGACCCCGGATGACAGAACTGCCCTTTTTGAAGATTTTCCGGATGAGCTGATCAAATATTCTATCAACCATCTTAATCCTCAGGAAAGAAGGATTGCTTTAAAGCTTTTGGGTTACGATGCGGACTCTATTGCCCGTCTGATGACCCCTTATTATATCCAGATCAGGAAAGAATGGACCGTAAAAAGATGTCTTCAGCAAATTAAAAAGGTAGGAAGAAAGGTGGAAACAATGAACCATCTCTATGTAGTAGATGAAAGAAACCGTCTGATTGATGACCTTGCCATCGGAACTTTATTACTGGCAGAAGAAGATACGCTTGTTTCCGACATTACCGATAACCATTTCGTGGCTATTCCTACGACCACTTCTAAAGAAGATGCCGTTACCTACTTTGAAAAATATGACCGAAGTGCCCTTCCTATTATCACTGAAAGTGGTGTCTTGGTTGGAATCGTAACGATAGATGACATTCTTGACCAGATCGAGCAGCAGAATACAGAAGATATTCAGAAGTTCGGGGGATTGGAAGCCCTTGATTTACCTTATATCCAGACCTCCTGGCCCGAAATGATCAAAAAAAGAGCTACCTGGCTGATCATTCTTTTCATTTCAGAAATGCTTACAGCTTCTGCAATGGGTTATTACGATAAAGAAATTGAGAAAGCAGTAGTACTTGCTTTATTTGTACCGTTAATTATTTCCAGTGGAGGAAATTCCGGTTCACAGGCAGCCACATTGATTATCCGGGCAATGGCCCTTCAGGAGATCACCCTGAAAGACTGGTGGTACGTCATGAAAAAGGAAATCATCTCCGGGTTGTGTCTGGGAGCCATCTTAGGAGTTATCGGCTTTGTAAGGATTATGCTTTGGCAGGAAATAGGGCTATTCAATTACGGTGAATATTGGGTATATGTAGCATTGAGTGTTTCTGTTTCATTAGTCGCTATTGTACTATGGGGAACACTTTCCGGCTCTATGATTCCTTTTATTCTTAAAAAACTTAAACTTGACCCGGCAACTTCCTCTGCTCCGTTTGTAGCCACTTTAGTGGATGTTACAGGTTTAATTATTTACTTTACTGTCGCCGGACTTTTCCTAACCGGGAAACTTTTGTAATTTTAGGCAAAGTCCAATTATGAAAGTTATATCTCTTGTTCCTTCTATTACGGAGGCTTTATTTGATTTGGGTTTAACCGACCGGGAAATCATCGGAAGAACCAAGTTCTGTATCCATCCTGCTGATAAAGTCCAGAACGTAGAAATCATCGGAGGAACCAAAACCCTGAATATTGAAAAGATTAAAAGCTTACAGCCCGACCTTATTCTTGCTAACAAAGAGGAAAACGTAAAAGATCAGGTAGAAGCCCTCATGTCTGATTTTAAAGTTATCGTGACTCATGTGGAAACGATTGAAGACAATTATTATCTTCTTAAAAGTTTAGGTAATATTTTTCACCAGGAAGAAAAAGCTCAGGCCTACAATCTAAAGATCTATGAAAATTTAAATCAGTTTAAAATTTCCCCAAAAGTAAAAGCTGCTTATCTGATCTGGAAGGATCCCTATATGACCATTGGCTCCGATACTTTTATACATCATATTTTAACGGATCTGGGCTTTGAAAATATATACAAAGACCAAACCCGCTATCCTGAAATATCGACTGAAGACCTTGCAGAAGCTGAGATCATTCTGCTATCCTCCGAACCTTTTCCATTCAAAGAAAAGCATATTGAGGAATTAAAAAGAATATATCCTAATAAAACTATTATTATCGTAGACGGAGAGGCATTTTCCTGGTATGGGACCCATCTTGCGAAATGTGAACATAAGTTCAGGCAGCTTACCATGGACATCAATGCTGAATTCAATCCAATAAAAAAGCGGGATTAAAACCCGCTCCATCTTATATAATCTTAGATACTTCATTACAAAGCCATTCCAGAAGCTCACGGTCCTGAACGGTGAAGGGATCAACCTTATGGGAATCAATATCAATCTGCCCGATATTTTTACCGTCTTTAAAAATCGGAACTACAATTTCCGCTTTGGTATCAATGGAGCAGCTTAAATAATTGCTCTCCTGGTGCACATCCGGGACTACAAATGTTTCATTGGAAACTGCTACCTGACCGCAAATTCCTTTTCCATAAGGAATAATAGTATGATCGGTAGGCGCTCCTACATAAGGTCCCAATTTAAGTTCATCTTTGTCACCATTTTTAAAATAAAACCCGGTCCAATTGAAATAGGAAATCTCCTGATCCAATAAGTGACAAACTTTCTGTAGTTTTTCTTCTGTATTATGTTTAGGACTTTCAAGAATTGAGGAAAGCCTTTTCTTTAATTCTGACATCTTAGTATTGTTTTAAGAATATTGTTTAAAGGATAGTTCTTCTTTATATCCGAACATTCCGCGTTCTTTAATCATTTCTGCCACTCCTTCCGGAACCTGATTTTCCCAGCCTCTTTCATTGGAAGTAATCTTTCTTAATATCTCACGGGAATAAATTTCAAGGAATTCAGGATTATAGCTTTTAATATCTACAATACGGTTATTAAGTTTGAAATATTTATAAAGCTCCTTCAGGTTCTCCTCTACTTTCAGATTGGATGAATCAAGAAGGATATGACTTTCAGGATCTTTGTATGGATAAAGATACACTCTCATTCCATTACGGAAAAATTTACCGAAAGCTTCAAGGATTCCTCCTGATAAGTTTTTATAATATTTTTCATCAAATACCATGAGCAGGTTATTTACTCCCATTGCCACTCCGATATTTCCGTTGGTATAGGATGCAAAATAATCAATCAGCCGGTAATATTCAGAGAAGTTAGAAATGATAACGGTATAGCCAAGTTTTCCTAAAATATCTACTCTGTCAAGGAAATCTCTTTCGTCAATATCTCCATCTGCTCTCAGGTTGGAAATAGTAATTTCTATTAAAATTTCGGTTTCTTCCTGGGTACATGCCGCATCTTTAAGGAACATATCTATACCATTTTTAAGCATATCTATATTCACATTCGTTACCGGGCGGAAACTTCCTCTTACAGCAAAAATATTTTTCTTGTATAGGCTGTCAGCCGGGAGCATATTATTCCCCTGAGAATTGAATATCACAGCATCCGTCATTCCGTTTTTCACAAGCTGTAAAGACATCAGGCGATTGTCTACATAAGAAAACGCAGGACCGCTGAAATCAATCATATCAATTTCAAGATTGTCGGTAGCTACATCATCATATAAAGACTCTATTAATCTTCGTGGATTATCATAATAAGTAAATGCCCCAAAAATAAGATTTACACCAAGATTCCCTAAGGTTTCCTGCTGTAAGGTGGCATCATTTTCCTTAAACTTTACGTGAATAACAATCTCATTATAATCTTCATTTTCACCGCATTGAAAACGGATTCCTACCCAACCGTGGCCTTTCTGGGTTTTGTCAAAATTAATAGTCGTTACAGTATTGGCATAGGAAAAGAACTTTCTGTTCGGATTGTTTTCTCTGGAAATTCTTTCTTCGATCAAGGCTACTTCATAACGAAGCATTTTCCGAAGTCTGTTTTGAGTAACATAGCGGTTTTTTACTTCCTTTCCATAAATAGCATCACTAAAATCCTTGTCATAAGCCGACATTGCTTTAGCGATTGTCCCGGATGCACCTCCTGCTCTAAAAAAATGTCGAACAGTCTCCTGCCCTGCTCCAATTTCTGCGAAAGTACCATAAATAGTAGGATCTAGATTGATTGTTAAAGCTTTTTGTTTAGGAGTTAATTTCTGATACATTAGCGACATTAATTTTTTTGTAAATTTACCAAAATTAATACCAACCTCAAACAATGAAGTTGAAATTTTTAGGAACCGGTACTTCTCAGGGTGTCCCTGTAATCGGATGTACTTGTGAAGTCTGTACTTCCACTAATCCAAAGGACAGCCGTCTACGATCTTCTGTGATGATCACGACAGAAGAAAACCGTAAAATACTCATCGACTGCGGTCCTGATTTCCGGCAACAGATGCTTACCAATCATGAGCAGCATGTGGATATTGCCCTGATTACTCATGAGCACAATGATCATATTATCGGGTTGGATGATATGCGTCCCCTGATCTTTAAAAGCGGTAAAAATATGCCTCTCTACTGCTCCCACAGAGTAGGTGAAGAAATTAAAAACAGATTTCCTTATGCCTTTGCCGATATAAGGTATCCGGGCGCTCCGGCTTTTGATCTTCATGAGATTTCCAATGAGCCTTTCCAGATCCTTGGTACTGTAATCACTCCTATTGAGGTAATACATTATAAAATACCTATTCTGGGATATAAATTTAAAAATCTTGCCTATATTACGGATGCCAGTTTCATTTCAGAAACCGAAAAAAAGAAACTTCAGAATCTGGATATTCTGATTCTTAACTGTATCCGAAAATTCGATCCCCACCCTGCCCATTTTATTTTACCGGATGTGATTGAACTTTACAAGGAACTAAAACCTAAAAAATTATTTTTAACTCACATCAGTCATCATTTCGGATTGTATGATGTTGAGGAAAAACAGTTGCCTGAAGGTATACATCTGGCTTATGACGGGCTGGAACTTGCATTTTAGAACAAGGGCTCCCTCTTCCTTTCTCCATACCGGATTGATATGTCAAAAATATAGAAGATAAAAATGCTACTGACATACAGTTGACACAAGTATGGTTTATTTTTACCATCAATTCAAAATAGAAACAAATGGAAAAAATGAATGTATCTCCTTTTATGGTGATAGGAATTGAAGTCAGAACCTCTAATTTAAATGGCCAGGGAGTGACAGATATCGGGAACTTATGGAACAGATTCATGAGTGAGAATATCCTGTCCCAAATTCCTAATAAAATTGACAATACAGTCTATTGCCTGTACACAGAGTACGAAGGTGATCATACTCAACCTTATACAACTGTTCTGGGATGTAAAGTGAAAAACCTGGAGGAAATTCCTGAGGGAATGACAGGCAAGTCTTTTGCCGGTGGATCCTATATAAAATTCAGCACCAGAGGAGATTTATCAGAAAATCTGGTAGCAAATGGATGGTTTAAAATATGGAAGATGGATCTGAATAGAAATTACAGGGTAGATTTTGAAGTTTTTGGAGAAAAAGCACAGAATCCCAAAGATGCAGAAATTGATATTTTGATCGGCATCAAATAACAGAATTACTCCTCTCCTAAGAACCCATTATTACTTATGAAAAACTGAAAATAAAATTAAAAAATATTTTCTAAAAAGTTTTCAAACATTAAAAAAAGTACTATATTTGCACACCAATTTAAAAGCCCAGGTGGCGGA
>NZ_JALAHD010000166.1 GCF_022712095.1 Chryseobacterium sp.
ATAACTTTGAGTTAAATGCAAATTTAGTAAACTAAATTAGATGAGCGCAAAAAAAGCCAACTTATCAGGCGAATTGAAAAAATACTTTGGGTTTTCTACTTTTAAGGGACAACAAGAGAGAATTATAGAAAATCTGCTGAATGGAAAGGACATCTTTGTATTGATGCCGACAGGAGGAGGTAAGTCTTTATGCTATCAGCTTCCTGCATTAATTTCCGAAGGAACGGCAATAGTAGTTTCGCCCTTAATAGCTTTAATGAAAAACCAGGTAGATGCGGTAAACGGACTTTCATCTGATGACGGAGTTGCCCATGTTTTAAATTCATCGTTAAATAAAACCCAGACAAAACAGGTATTCGATGATATAAAAAGTGGTAAAACAAAATTATTGTATGTGGCCCCCGAATCATTAATCAAAGAAGATTATCTGGATTTTCTGAAGGAAGTGAAAATTTCTTTCTTTGCTATTGACGAAGCGCACTGTATCTCAGAGTGGGGACATGATTTTAGACCCGAATACAGAAATCTGAAATCCATCATCGATAAAATCGCTGATGTTCCCGTAATTGCACTTACGGCGACAGCCACCCCTAAAGTTCAGGATGATATCCAGAAAACTCTAGGAATGATTAATGCCATTGTATTTAAAGAAAGTTTTAACCGACCGAATTTATACTATGAAGTACGCCCTAAAGTGAATATTGACAAGGAGATTGTCAAGTTTATTAATCAGAATAAAGGTAAATCCGGAATCGTTTATTGCTTAAGCCGCAGGAAAGTTGAAGAGTTTGCTCAGCTCTTACAGGTTAACGGTATTAATGCACTTCCTTACCATGCCGGTCTTGATCAGAAAGTGAGAGTCGCCAATCAGGATAAATTCCTGATGGAAGAAGTGGATGTGATTGTTGCCACTATAGCTTTTGGGATGGGGATCGATAAACCTGATGTGAGGTTTGTAATCCATTATGATTTCCCTAAATCATTAGAAAGTTATTATCAGGAGACCGGACGTGCAGGAAGGGATGGAGGAGAAGGACATTGCCTGGCATTCTATGACCCTAAAGATATTGAAAAACTTGAGAAATTTTTGGCTCAGAAACCTGTCTCCGAAAGAGAAATCGGGTTACAGCTTTTAAATGAGGTGGTGGGCTATGCAGAGACTTCCATGAGCAGAAGACAGTATATTCTCTATTATTTCGGGGAAAATTTTGACCCGATAAGGGGAGATGGTGCTAATATGTGTGATAATGCATCCCATCCGCACAAATTAAAAAATGCTGTTTCAGATCTGAAAAAAGCACTGGAACTGATTCGGGATATGGGAGAAAAGTTTAAAACAAAAGATCTGATCTCTGTAATTGTAGGTAAAGAAAGTGCTGTAACAAAATCTTATAAGCTAGAGCAGAGTTCTTACTTCGGATTTGGGAAAGAGGAAAAGGATAATTATTGGAAAACCATTCTAAGACAGGGGACGGTTCAGAATTTCCTGCAAAAAGATATTGAAACCTATGGAGTATTAAAAATAGCCGAGAAGGGATATGATCTTTTAAGCGGTCAATTCAAAGGGGACTTTATGATTGCCGAAGACCGTGAGTTTGATTTAACACAGGCAAAAGCGGAAAGTGATCAGATTCAGATGCAGTCAGGTGCTGGATTAGATCAAAACCTGTTTAATCAGTTAAAGGAACTGAGGAAAAAAGTAGCTAAAAAGTACGGAATTCCTCCTTATACTGTTTTCATGGATCCGAGTCTTGAAGATATGACGGTTCAGTATCCTGTTACCTTGGAAGAAATTGCCAAGATATACGGGGTGGGTGAAGGAAAAGCTAAGAAGTATGGAAAGGAATTTGCAGATTTCATCAAAACATATGTTGAAGAACATAATATAGAGCGTACTCAGGATATGGTATTAAAACAGGTGGCTAATAAATCCAGTCACAAAGTTTTTATCATCCAGAGTACCGATAAAAAAATAGACCTTGAAGACATTGCACGAGCTAAAAACCTTTCAATGAATGAATTGTTGAAAGAAATGGAGAGTATTGTCTATCAAGGAACAAAGCTTAATATAGATTATTATATTGAAGATAATTTCGATGAAGATATTGTAGACGGCTTCATGGAATTTATGAATGAGTCCGACAGTGACAGTATGAAAGTGCTATTGGATGAATTTGGAGATGAACTTTCCGATGAGGAAGTAAGAATGCTGAGGATAAAATTCATTAGTGACGTTGCTAATTAAAATATTACCTTATCCGTTTATGGATAAGGTTTTTTAGTATGAAAAAAAAGATTTCCGTTATTTTTATTCTGCCCGACTTGGAAACAGGCGGAGCAGAAAGGATTGTTACCACTATTGCCAACCATCTTTCACGAGATCGTTTTGAGCCTAAAATCCTGTTATTACGAAAACAGGGAGGTTATCTCAGCTTTCTTAAGGATGATGTGGAAATTATTGATATCAATACGGAAAGAATCCGGCACTCTCTAAAGCCAATCCTATCTCAGATTTACCGTAGGAAACCGGATATTGTATTTTCTGGTTTTGGTGAAGTGAATGCTTATTTATCTATGTTTATAAGGCTTTTTCCTAAAACTAAATTTGTAGCTAGGGAAACAAATGTGGTTTCTCAGCATGTTACTAGGAAAGAAATCAGGTTTTTCTATAATTTTTATAACAGCTATGAAAAGATCATTGCTCAAAGTGATGATATGATGAAAGATCTTATAGACAATTTGGGAATTAAAAAGAAAAAGATTGTAAAGATCAATAATCCTGTAGACTTTGATTTTATTGAAGAAAAACTGAAGACCTCCGAAAAGCCTGAGAGTTTTAAATATAACTACAAGCATGTCGTTGCCATTGGTAATTTATCGGCAAGAAAGGGTTTTGATAATCTTTTGAAAGTATTTTCAAGGCTTAAAAATGAAAAGATCATCTTACATATTTTAGGTGACGGTCATGATAAGGAGGTTCTTCATCAGATGAAAAAAATTCTGGGACTGGAGCATGTAATCTTTCATGGCAGACAGGAAAATCCTTATCAATTCCTGAAATATGCAGATCTATTTGTTTTATCCTCACGATATGAGGGTTTTCCTAATGTTTTGCTGGAAGCAGGAGCCTGTGGAACTTATTCATTAGCAAATAACTGTCCGGGGGGAATTAATGAAATCATACAGGATATGGTCAATGGTGAAATCGGAAATATAGAAAATCATGATGAGTTTGCTCACAAGATTATTTCACTTTTACAGCATGCTTATGACCGGGATTCTATTAAGAATTCCATTAAGTCCCGTTTTTCGAAGAATATTATTCTTGACAAGTATGAAAATGTTTTATTGGATATAATAAAATACTAATTGTGTCATTTTTTGCTTTATGGAAGTTTATTTTTTAATTTAGTAATTTTTCAAAATCCATATTTTTAATGAATAGAATCCAAAAATTAGGATGTGCCTGTGAAAAACCAACCTCAAACTATACCGAATACAGAAGTTCTGAGCTAGGAATAGACTATACGAATGGCAGGTATGCAGAAGTAAGTATTCAACAGTGTAAACTGTGTCAAAGAATATGGATTCTTTATTTTGTTGAATTTGAAGATTTTTCCAAATCTGGAAGATGGTTCAAAGGAATCGTTTCTAAAAAAGACCGTCCAAAAATAACTCCCGAAAATGCAGTAGAATTTCTGGAAAGTCTTGAATGGCATGTGTATGGTGGTTCTTATTTCGAAACTACCGGAGAATTTGGACAAGGAAAAATTAGTGTAGACTTGTAGTTAATTTTTATATATATTCAAGTTTGAGCTATTATCATAAATGGCAGGAGTTATATTTCTACTATTATTGTTGGTGTTATTTCCTCCTTGCAGGAAAAAACAGTTTCTTTGAATCCGAAAAAATAGATCATCAAGCATAGGTTTATAAATTAACAAGAAAATTTTGGATTCCACTGACGTTGATTAAATCTCTAAGACATGAATGCGAATTTTCAAAACCGGAACGAGAATATGAAGAACAGAA
>NZ_JALAHD010000167.1 GCF_022712095.1 Chryseobacterium sp.
ATTTGTATAATTAACTTCAAAATATATGGAATAATGCAGCTATATCATCTCAATTGTGTAGAAATAGACTCTCCTATGGGGAGTAAGGCTATCGGGCATTGCTTATTGATCAAAAAAAACAATAATTTAATTCTTATAGATACAGGTATAGGGCTTTTAGATATTCAAAACCCTGAAAAAAGAATAGGTAAAGAATTAATTGATATCGTAGGCTATAGTTTCAATGAAAATCAAACAGCATTACGACAAATTGAAAATTTAGGGTTTGACCCTCAAAATGTAACAGATTGTGTAATTTCACATTTAGATAATGATCATATAGGTGGACTTGCAGATTTTCCAAATGCAACAGTTCATGTAGGAATTGAAGAATTTAACAATTTCAACTCGGGGAACCCTCGGTATTTGAAAATCCCCTTGGCTCATAATCCAATTATAAAAACCTATAAAAAATCGGATTTTGATTGGTTTGGATTTGAAGCAAGAAAGGTAAATGTAAGTATTGAGGCAGAAATATATCTTGTTCCGCTTTTCGGACATACATTAGGACATTGTGGAGTGGCCTTAAAAGCAGATAAAAAGTGGTTATTTTATGTTGCAGATGCCTACTACTTGAAATCTGAGCTAACGGACTTTAACCATCCTGTGAATGAATTGGCCAGAGTAAGAGCTGATGATAACGATTTAAGAATAGCCACACTAGATAAACTACGTAGATTTGTAAATAATCATCCTGAAGTTGATATCTGGAGTTATCATGATGAGGAAGAGTTTGGTATTTATCAAAAGAAGTAGGGATAACTTTCCAATTATAATTGCCTGATTAAAAATAAAACTTCAGGTGATTTGCCAAAAGGCATTTAAATAAAATAGCCGTCTTTTATAAGAAGAAAGACGGCTATTTTATTTATTGTAATAAATGTTACTTGTGTAAGCTTTTAATATATTTTTCAAGAGCCATTGTCATAGACGGGGTTTCCTTTGTAGGAGCCATTAGATCTATCGTTAATCCTGCTTCTTCAGCAGCAGCTAATGTGGAATTTCCAAAAACTCCGATTTTTGTTTCATCCTGTTTAAAGTCAGGAAAGTTTAGTTGTAAAGATTTAATCCCCTGAGGACTGAAAAATATCAGCATATCATAATCTTTGATCTTAATATCTGTTAAATCACTGCATACTGTTCTGTACATGATGGCTCTTGTCCAGTCAATATTAGCAGAATCCAATGTTTTAGG
The DNA here is from genome assembly GCF_022712095.1 of Chryseobacterium sp. Classification (GTDB taxonomy): domain Bacteria; phylum Bacteroidota; class Bacteroidia; order Flavobacteriales; family Weeksellaceae; genus Chryseobacterium. Next base: position 1,235 of record NZ_JALAHD010000167.1, read on the forward strand.
AATATCAGGACTCAATACATCTGAAGAGGGTAAAAGATACTTTTCTGATGGGAACTTCTTGAAAAGTGGTAACAGATCCGAGAAATTTTTTTCCCCAAAGCTGATTTTTCTTTTACGGTATACAATATGTTTCTGAAGATAGTTTGCTACGGCTTCAGACTGGCAGATATATCTCATGGTATCCGGAACTGTAAATCTCAGTTCTTCAGCGAGTCTAAAGTAGTGGTCTATCGCATTTTTGCTGGTAAAAATAATCCCAGTATATTGTGTCAGATCAATTTTCTGTGTTCGAAGTTCCTTGTTATCAACTCCTTCTACATGGATAAAGGGACGGAAATCAATTTTTATTTTTTCCTTCTTTGCAATATCCAGATAAGGAGAAGATTCGCCCGGCGCAGGTTGAGAAACCAATATAGACTTTATTCTCATCATTAGACTTTTATTAAAAAAATAACAACTTCCAAAGCATTAACAATGGTATGATTTGGAGCGTGCAAATATACAAAAATTTATAATACCACTTTTCCGGCAGGATGTCATTTTTATGAAAGAAATAGAAAAATATTTTGAAAATGAATACAAAACAAAAGAACAGTAAATAATAAACAAATATTACATTTTTATCTATTGGAAAATAATAGTGAGCAATACACAGTATTATCAGAAGAAATGACAAGATAAAATAGAATTTTGTTGCGGTAAAATAGAAAACAGTCCATTTCTTTCCGTCACCAATACTTTGGTAAAATAAAAAGCCAAGAATTGATTTTATTAAATAAAAGAAAATAAGAACAAATAAACTATACCCGAATTTATTCATCTGATATCCGGCAATTTGCAGATCAGTCACAGCTTTAGGAACGATAGGGATATATTGAGACACCATAACGGTGAGTGTAAGAGTCGTTACACAGGAAACAATCAGCCAGTTAGGGAGATTGTTGCTGGAGTCAAAATATTTCTGCATTAAAAAATCTTTTAGGGCAGCTCCTCTCTCTATGATGTTCATCATAAAGATATATAAGAATATACAGCCTAAAAGAATGAAGATCACCCAATCATTGTTTTCGGGCATTCTTACATGGTTTACAAATTTTGTTACTGGCAACGGAATGTTTTTTGCAAAATTATAGATTATTTTGTATAAAATAAAAAGCTTAGATTATCTTTGCAGATTGAAATGAAGAAACTCGTCATTATTCCAACATATAACGAAAAGGAAAATATTAAAAATATTATCTCCGCTGTTTTTGCATTGGAAGAGGATTTCCATATTCTGGTGGTAGATGATTCATCTCCTGATCATACGGCAGATATCGTTAAAGATTTACAGAAAGAATATCCGCATGAGCTCCATTTATCGATAAGACATATAAAAGATGGGCTTGGAAAGGCTTATATTCATGGGTTTAAATGGGCTATACAAAACCAGTATGATTATATTTTTGAAATGGATGCTGATTTTTCGCATAATCCTGCGGATCTTCCTAAACTCTATGAAGCATGTCTGAAAGCGGATATGGCAATAGGATCCCGGTATTCGAAAGGGGTAAATGTTGTTAACTGGCCTATGGGAAGGGTGCTGTTATCTTATTTTGCATCCAAATATGTAAGGTTTATTTTAGGGTTGCCTATTCATGATACTACAGCGGGATTTGTATGTTTTTCCAGAAAAGTACTTGAAGAAATAGGATTGGATAATGTAAGACTCAAAGGATACGGGTTCCAGATTGAAATGAAGTTCAGAGCTTATAAAAAGGGCTTTAAAATTGTAGAAGTTCCTATTATTTTTACAAACAGAATCTTAGGAGAAAGCAAAATGAATGGAGGAATTATTCATGAAGCGGTATTTGGTGTTTTAAATTTAAAATGGAAATCACTGATTAACAGATTATGAAAAAGGTGTTGAGTCTTTTCGTTTTTATCCTTTTGTTTTCCTGTGGCAACTATATAGATGAGCCGAAAAATCTGGTTCCAAAAGATGCTATGGCTGAAATTCTTGCTGACTTAGCAATTAATGATCAGGCTACTTTTATGTATCAGAATACAAATCTGGAAAGCGGAACAAGATATATTTTAAAATCTCATAACGTAAAACCGGATGATTTTGTAGAAAGTTTTAATTATTATGTGGTTAAACAAGACATGGAAGGAATAACTGATAAAGCCCAAAAAATACTCATAAAAAAAGATCCGAAAGCAGATCAGTATATTAAGGATAAGACGAAGAGGAATGAAGGAATTCCTAACTTCGCAAGATAAATTCATCAGTAAGATGATGATTTAAACAGATTAAGGATGAAATTTTTTACTATAGAAAAAAACTCAGAAGGAAAAGCCAGAGCAGGATTAATTGCTACTGATCACGGGCAGATTCAGACCCCTATATTTATGCCGGTGGGAACGGTGGCAAGTGTAAAAACTGTTCACCAGAGGGAGCTGAGAGAAGATATTAAAGCTCAGATTATTTTAGGAAATACATATCATTTATACCTTCGTCCTACCATGGATGTTATGCAGGAAGCAGGAGGTTTACATAAATTCATGAACTGGGACCTTCCTATTCTTACGGACTCAGGAGGTTTTCAGGTGTTTTCTCTTTCTAATAGTAGAAAAATGACGGAAGAAGGAGTAAAGTTTAAATCTCATATTGATGGCAGTTACCATTTTATTTCTCCGGAGAAATCTATGGAAATTCAAAGACAGATCGGAGCAGATATTTTTATGGCGTTTGATGAATGCACCCCTTATCCTTGTGAATACAATCAGGCTAAATTATCCATGGAGCTTACTCACAGGTGGCTGAAGAGATGTATTGATTGGACAGCAGAAAATAAAGAACTCTACGGTCATAAACAAAGGCTGTTTCCAATTGTTCAGGGTTCTACTTATTCAGATTTAAGAAAAATATCGGCAGAAGTGATAGCGGAAGCAGGTGCTGATGGAAATGCGATCGGAGGACTTTCTGTGGGAGAACCTGAAGAAGAAATGTACAGAATTACCGATGAGGTTACCGATATTCTACCCAAAGAAAAACCAAGGTATTTGATGGGAGTGGGAACTCCCTGGAATATTCTGGAATCTATAGGGTTGGGAATTGATATGATGGATTGTGTAATGCCTACCAGAAATGCGAGGAATGCGATGTTGTTTACTTGGAAAGGTGTTATGAATCTTAAAAATGAAAAATGGAAGCGGGATTTTTCGCCTTTGGATGAGTTTGGGACAAGTTTTGTAGATAAGGAATATTCAAAAGCATATGTTCGTCATTTATTTGTATCCAAAGAATATCTGGCAAAGCAGATTGCTTCAATTCATAATCTGGCGTTTTATTTAGACCTTGTAAGAGTAGCCAGAGAACATATTGTGGCAGGAGATTTTTATGAATGGAAGAAATCAGTAGTTCCTGTTTTGAAACAAAGACTATAAGAATTTATGTTTAAAATTATAGACAGATATATTGTAAAGAAATACCTTGGGACATTTAGTTTCATGCTTATCTTGCTGTCTATAGTGGTACTGGTCATAGATGTTCAGCAAAAGATACCAAGAATAGAGAATGCAAAAAGTGTAGACCCTAAATTGGATCTCACTTATTTTCTAATTCACTTTTATCCTTACTGGATTGTAAATCTTGTGGTTACTTTTTTGTCGATTCTTGTTTTTATTTCGGTAATTTATTTTACCTCAAGAATGGCCAATAACACAGAGATTGTTGCTATTATCAGTAGTGGAGCGAGTTTTCACAGGTTTGCGAAACCTTATTTATATACATCGATTTTTATTGCATTGATTTCGCTAACGATTAATCATCTTGTTCTGCCATGGGCTAATATTAAAAAAAATGAGCTCGAGGCTTATACCTATAACCAGAGAAACAAGGATAAAATTCTGGGAACAGCTCCTGCATCGGCTCAGCTGAGTAAAACTGAATATATTTTTGTCAATTCCTGGAATAAAAGAGAAAACAGAGGCTCTGGATTTATTTTTCAACGATTTGATAAGGATAGAAGAATGACCTATGAGCTTAAATCTTCCGAAGTATATTGGGATACCCAGAAAAAACAGTTTGTGCTGAATAATTATTTTGAGAAAACCATTAATAAAGATGATACGGAAAAGCTTGGAAATGGTTTTGAATTAAGGAAAAGCTATGGGCATACTCCCCAAGAACTTTTTCCTAACGAATTGTTAGGCCAGAATAAAACAACACCGGAACTTTTAAAATTCATTGAAAGGGAAAAAGAAAAAGGAAACAGTAACCTTAATTCTTACCTCAATGAGCTTTACCAGAGAACTTCAATGCCGGTTTCTATTATTATTCTAACTTTTCTGGCGCTTTCTCTTTCCTCACAAAAGAAAAGAGGGGGGTTGGGAATCAATTTGGCAATAGGAATTTCATTGGCCTTTATCTTTGTATTTTCATTTGAAGCCTTAAAAGTGGTTTCGGAAAATAAAAGTATGTCACCGGCACTTGCTATGTGGTTTCCGAACCTTGTGTTTTTGCCGATAACGCTTTATTTGTACCTGAAAAGAGCTAATCAGTAAAGAAGTTTTACTTCTTTGTGGTAAAAAGATTGTAAACCATCTTCCAGCTCTATCCAAAGCTCACCCTTTTTGTCAGCAAATTTAATAATGCCATTTTGTCTCTTTTGTCTGATTTCGAATACTGAAATCTTATCTTTTCGAAATAAATGAAGGTTAAAATGATTCATAATTTCTTCTTCGGAAGGAATGTTGGACAGTCTTTTTATAAAGGTGTCATAGAGGGAATAGGTAAGGTCGCTAAGGTTAAAAGTGGTTCCAGTCTGCGTTAGGAGTGATCCTGCATTGGAAATTTCATTAAAGTCTTTCTGAAGTATATTAATCCCAATTCCTATTATGTAGTAATTTTTACTTTGAGCCTTTTTCCTTTCAATCAGAATTCCAACTACCTTTTTTCCTTTTAGAATAATATCATTAGGCCACTTTATTTCTACCGGATATTCGGTCAAACTGGCAAGGAAATCCCTCACAATACTTGCGGTATAATAATTGAATAAACTATCTGAAATTTTGAAATTTAGACTGTTAGCGGCTAATGAAAAAGCCAGGTTCTGTTCAGGAATAATTGCCCAGCGATTCCCATATTGACCCCGACCTCCGGTTTGATTGTAAGTATATAATCCTATAAAATCGGATTTCCCGTAAAGTAAAAATTGAAGAATTTCGTCATTAGTAGA
>NZ_JALAHD010000168.1 GCF_022712095.1 Chryseobacterium sp.
ATATTAGAAAAAGCTTAAAAACACTGAACGATATGAAACCTAATTTAAATGCGGCACATCGTATTCTTTTCTTAAACACACTGGCGTTTACAATATGCTTTGCCTGTTGGACTTTAAACGGAGTTTTAGTAACCTACCTTGTTGATAATAATATATTCAACTGGAATGTTGTAGAAACAGGATGGCTGCTGGGAATTCCTATTCTTACAGGATCAGTCATGCGGCTTCCCTTAGGTATTCTTACGGATAAATTCGGGGGTCAAAAAGTATTTTCCATACTTCTTCTTTTATGCAGCATTCCTTTATTCCTTCTTTATTTTGCACAGTCTTATTGGGTTTACTTTTTTCTGAGTGCCTTATTTGGAATGGTGGGAACCGCTTTTGCAGTAGGAGTTGCCTTTACTTCTGCATGGTATCCTAAAGAATGGCAGGGGCGTGCATTGGGTATTTTTGGAATGGGAAATGCCGGAGCTGCGCTAACAACCTTCTTTGCTCCTACCCTTCTAAATTATCTATCAGAGTCTAATCCTGAAAACGGATGGAGAATCCTCCCTATTATCTATGGAATCATTTTAATCATTATAGGGCTGATCTTCCTCATTTTTGTAGAAAATAAAAAGCCCGAGGCACAAAACAAAACAATCTCGCAGCAGCTTGCTCCTTTATCCAAAATGAGAGTATGGAGATTCGGACTGTATTACTTCCTTGTATTTGGTTTATTTGTAGCATTCTCACAATGGTTACTACCATATTATGTCAATGTTTACAAAACATCTCTTATCCTCGGTGGACTTTTAACTTCTTGTTTCAGTCTTCCAAGTGGAGTTATCAGGGCATTCGGAGGATATCTTTCCGATAAATTCGGTGCACGTAAAGTAATGTATTGGGTTATGTATTCATCATTAGTTATAAGCGGACTTCTTATGCTTCCCAAAATGGAGATTCTTACTCCGGGAAAAGGAATTTCAGCAAAGAAAAGCGGTATGGTAACAGCAGTGGAACCCAGCCGTATTATTGCAGGAAATGATACTGTAAACATTCAGCCAAAGCCTGAGATTCCTGAAAGTACTTCTGTCCTTCCGCAAAGCTTTTCATGGCAGGAAGTCCTGGTAAAACAAAATGATCAGGTACAGAAAAAACAGCTTTTAGCCCAAGGAGTTACCTTAATTAAATTTGAAGCAGATTTATGGGTATTCACTATTCTTGTAATTCTCATTGGAATCGTCTGGGGCGTTGGTAAAGCTGCCGTTTATAAACACATTCCCGAATACTTCCCTTCAGAAGTGGGAGTGGTAGGAGGAATGGTAGGATTGATCGGTGGTCTTGGAGGATTTATAGGCCCTATCCTATTCGGTTATCTGCTTGATTTCTCAGGACTTTGGACCAGCTCATGGATTTTTGTATTTCTGGTTTCTGCCATTTCTCTTTTCTGGATGAACTATATCATTAAAAAGATAACGCATCAGGAAGCCCCTCATATTAAAGATCAGATTGAGATTAAATAAAATACTAATATATAACACATATGAAGAACACACATTGGTTAACAAATTATGATCCTACCAACGAAGAATTCTGGCAAAAAACAGGTAAAAAGATTGCGTGGAAAACACTTTCTGTAACAACAGTAGCGCTTACTTTATCTTTCGCCACATGGTTTTTGTACAGTGTGGTAGTGATTAAGCTCCCTCACATCGGTTTCACTTTTACTGATGATCAGCTGTTCTGGATGGCTGCCATGCCGGGACTTGCAGGAGGACTGCTGCGAATTGTCAATACATTCCTGATTCCTATTTACGGAACCAGAAAGATTATTACGATCAGTACTTTTCTTAAAATCATTCCACTGGTTATGCTGGGCTTCGCAGTAATGGATTCTTCCAGCTCGTTTGCTTATTTCATGTTTATCGGATTCCTTTTAGGTATCGGAGGCGGAGACTTCTCTTCTTATATGCCTTCCACCTCTTTATTCTTTCCTAAGAAAGAATCAGGAACAGCATTGGGAATTCAGGCAGGAGTAGGAAATTTCGGAGTAAGCTTGGTACAGTTACTTTCTCCATTAGTAATGAGTGTCGGAATATTTGCATTCCTTGGTGGTGGCGAAATTGTAGCAGAAACAGGTAAAAAAATCTATCTGGAAAACATCGCCTTCATTTATATTATTCCACTAATCATTGTAGGTATCTGGGCCTGGTTCTCATTGAAAAGTATTCCTGTAAAAGCTTCTTTTAAAGAGCAGCTGGATATATTCAATGATAAACATACTCTGTATTGTACCATGACATATATTATGACATTCGGGATTTTTGCAGGTCTATCCGCAGCATTCCCTTTAATCATCAAAAACTTATATGTTCCGCTAGAAAGTGATCTGGATCCCTTAAAATATGCATTTTATGGACCGCTAATCGGTTCTGCTACGAGAATTATTTTCGGAAAGGTTGCTGACAGAACCGGAGGAGCCATTCTTACCCATATTACAGGAATTGCTTTAATTATCCTTTTCCTGGCATTAATTTTCGGAGGATACCTTACTCCTACCTCTAAAGATCAGTTTAATATGTTCTTAGCTATTATTCTTGCGATATTTTTCTTTACAGGAATCGGGAATGCAGCTACCTTCAAACAATATCCTGTCATCTTTGCCGAATCTCCGAGAAGAGCGGCCGGAGTTATCGGATGGACTGCTGCTATTGCAGCCTTCGGACCATTTGTATTTAATGTATTGATTACCCAATCCAGAGCGATTTCAGGAGATGCACGACTTTTCTTCTGGTTCCTCATTGTAGGTTGTGTAATGGCAACAGCTGTTAACTGGTATTTCTACACTAGAAAAGGTTGTGAAAGACCGAGCTAAAAGATTAAAATATGAAAAGAAAGGTGTTGATCGGCGTTTTATTTTTATCCGTCTTTTTTAATGTGATACTGATTGGGAAATTTGTTTTCCTGGGAACTACAGAAGCAAAAACTCCTGATGGAAGAACGGAAATAAAAATGACAAAAGAAAACCGTGAATTTGTAATGGCTGAAATGAGGACTTTCCTGGAAAGTATTCAAAGTATCAATGTCGGTTTAGCAGAAAAACAACCGTCAAAAATTTTTCCTGTGAGTGAACAATCGGGAACATGCAAAGTAGATTCCGTACCCAACAGCTTGATAAAAACACTGCCATTCGGGTTTAAAACAATGGGTATGGAAACTCATGCACTCTTTGATGAAATAAGTAAAATGTCCCGTGAAAACAAAGACCAGGAGGAAATCCAGAAGACTATGAACAGGCTTCTCAATAATTGTGTTGCCTGCCATAAAACCTATAAAATAACAACTTATTAAAAATACAATGTATAAAAAAGTTATTACTACCGCTTTGTTTTCTTTTGCTGTGATCTCTGTGAATGCTCAGATAGACAGTCTTAAGGTAAACTTTGACTTAAGAACCCGAGGTGAACTGGACAATGGAGCAAGAACCCTTATTCCTAAAGGTAAATCCGCAGAAACAACTGTTTTGTCAAGAGCCCGGATGGGAGTTGACTACTACTATAAAAATTTAGAGATTTACTTCTCGGTACAGGATGTCAGAACCTGGGGAGAAAATACTTCCAATGCCAGCAAAAACCAAAACTTTATTCTTAATGAAGCATGGGCTAAGTATCAGGTTTCGGAAAAAATTGGGGTAAAGCTTGGTAGGCAGATATTGTCTTATGACGATGAACGATTAGTTGGTGGATTGGACTGGGCAATGCAGGGACGAAGCTTTGATGCCTTAAAAGGTATTTTCCTTCTCGGGAAAAATTCCAAACTGGAAGCAGTGGTTACCTATAATAATGATGACAACGATGCTAATGATCTGGAGGATAAAGAACTTTATACGATAGCAGAGGCGGGAGAAATCACAAAATCCATACAGCTCCTGCATTATGAATATAAGAATGATTCCGGTTTTAAATTTTCTGCAATAGGGATGAACAGTGTCCTTCAGAACCCTTCCGGAACTCATTTTGATATGCTTACATTGGGAGTTAATCTTTCCAAAACCATTCAGAATGTAAGGCTTTTCGGTTCTGCCTATTACCAGACAGGAAAGAATACTGCGGGACAAAGTAAATCTGCCTATCAGTTCAGTATTAACGGAGATGTCGCATGGAATCAAAAAATACATTCTGTAATAGGATCAGAGTTGCTTTCCGGAAACAGTTCCAATACTTCTGCAGCTAATAACAGAGCTTTCAGCCCTTTATACGGAACGAATCATAAGTTTAACGGATTTATGGATTATTTTTATTCCGGGGCCAGTTATTTCAACAGTTTCGGGCTTAATGATTACTATCTGAAAAACTCATTCACACTGAGTCCGCAAACTTCTCTGGATGCGAATGTCCACCTTTTTACTTCCAACGGAAAATTAGGAAACGGACTATCTTCTTATCTGGGAACAGAAGCCGATTTAGTTTTCAATGCAAAAATAGGAAAAATCATCACTATTAATCTGGGGCAATCCTTATTATTTGCTGGAGACGGAATGAAATTCGTTAAAAACGTTTCTGACCCTAAAGGCCTCCAATCATGGAGCTGGATCGGTATTAAAATTTCTCCTAATTTCAGACTTTTATAATAAGATTATAAGCCAGATTAAAAACACTATACCATTTTTTAATCAATATGTTAGCAAAAGTATTTTCTACCCGTAGCTATTAATAAATACTTAACTTTGTAGGAAATGCTTTTGCATTTTTTTGAATCTGATACAACTATGCTTATTTTTTCACAAACATGCCAGTATGCGATTAAAGCGTGCATGATATTGGCCCTAGAAAAGAAAAAGACAGGCATCAATGAAATTTCCAAACAAATTGGAACGCCTGCCCCTTTTACCTCAAAAATCCTTCAGGAACTTACCCGAAGTGGACTCATCTCTTCCGTAAAAGGCAGAGGCGGTGGATTCTTTCTCAGTGAGGAACAATTCGAAACACTTACCATCAAAGATATTTTTGATCATTTTGAAGATAAGGCTATTCTTACTTCATGTCTTCTCGGATTACAGGAGTGTACGGGTCTTAATCCCTGTCCTATACATCATATTGCTGCAGAAGTAAAAGCTAAAGTGCTTATTATGTTTGAATATAAAATCAAGGATCTTAAGGATTTCGGAAGTGTTACTATTTAAGATTTTCTCTGTATTTTAAAGAAAACAGTATCCCCAGAATGGATACCGTAATCATTATTGATGCACCTAAAAGCAGCTGGGCTCCTGAACGGAAAGGAATCATGTATATTGAAAACAAGCCGGAAACTCCTAAAAATAATTCATTCAGAAGAATCGCAGTTAAAAGAATGCCTATAAATATTCTCAGAATAGCAGTCATCCGGAATACCTTTATCTCAAAAATCTTCCAGATCAGGAACATACTGATTCCCACAAGCAAGACCCAATGCAAATAAGCGATCACTATATTCAAGGTGTTAAAAACATAGAGCCCTATCTGAGGAATTACGGACAAGAACTGAAAAATGAACTTGGACAGTAGTGCAAAAAGCGCTACTCCTAATGTCAGTTTCAGAATTCCGGATCCGTTTTCTGTAAAAACTTTCCTATATTTCCCTAATACTACCCAAAGCTTCCATACACCAACAAGCTGAACAATAGCAACCAGCACAAAAAAAACATATAACCCATTTGGCACAGGAATCCATAGAAGTGACAATCCATATCCTAAGAAAGTGCCATAAAACAATAAATAAAAAGATATTTTAATTGTTTTTTCATATGCCTTCATCCCAAACTTTTCCAGCGAAAGCAATAATAACCCTATACAGGAAAAAAAGAAAAAGCCATTATACTGGAAATGAAGGTAAAAATAAATAGAAGCCCTGTGAAGTTCATCCATCATCATTTTTGAAGCAGAAATATAGGCAAGACCAAAAATTCCAAGCGATGAAAGTGTTGCAAAAAAAGATCCTGCCCTTAACCAACTAATACCTGCAGCCTGATTCCTTTTTGTATCCAGTAACAGAAAGGCAAAAAAGAAAAATCCAGAAAATAAAGCTACCGATGAGAATGCAATAGACAACCAGTAATATCCGCCATATAAAAAGGAAAATAACATCCCATAGGAACCAATCTGATTGAAAATCATCACCCACCGGTATTTCAAAATGTTCACCGATGGAGACTGATAAGTAAGATAATGAGTTACAAAAAGATATAAACAAGCACTTACCCATCCATAAAATGCAAAATGCGAATGGGATTCCTGCATATACTTATGATTAAAACCCGGCAAAGAAAATGCAATATTATATCTCATCATCACTCCTAAGAGAGAAACAACGAAAAAATTAAACAGGCATAGGCACAACCAGTATTTTAAACTTTTCATATCAACTAATTTTAAAGGAAAGAAACTATTCTATCACCAGTGTATAATCACTGTATTCTTTAAAATCAGCTTCATTATGAGTGACTACAAAAACTGTAGACTTATTTTTTTTCTGAAATGTTAAGATGGTATTCTTCATATTTTCAGACATGGCTTCATCCACTGCGGAAAGCGGCTCATCAAGTAAAATAATACCTGCATCCTGAGCTAAAGTTCTTGCCAGTGCAACGCGTTGCTGCTGTCCTCCTGAAAGTTTCTGGGGAAGAATTTCTGAAAATTTTTCTAAACCAAAACTCTTCAATAATTCATTGACAATGTCTAGGTCTTTTTCTTTCTGAGCATACAAAATATTCTGTTGTACATTCATATTGGGGAAAAGTACATATTGCTGAAACATTATGGCTGTATTCCGTTTTTGTGGAGGAATAAATATCTTTTTTTCCGTATTTATAAAAACAGCTTCTCCAAAAGTTATTTTTCCCTGATCAGGCTTTATGAGCCCAGCAATAATTTTAAGCAAAGTCGTTTTTCCTACACCGGATTTTCCTGAAACAGAAATCAGACTTCCCTGCTGAAAATGCTCCTGAACCTGCAAAAGCTGATTGCCGGCAGATGAAAAGATCTGATGTCTGATTTGAATATCCATATTTAAAAATATTTAATCTTAAATTTCCGATTAATACTAAAAATGATCAGCAAAATTAAAAATGAGAGGACAAACAGGACCAGTGCATATTGATTAGCAGCTTCAAAGTTTAAAGCCTGAACTTCATCATAAATAGCTACGGAAGCGATTCTGGTTTCTTTAGGGATATTTCCTCCCACCATAATAACAATTCCAAACTCACCGATACAGTGAGCAAAAGTCAGAGCAATACCGGTAATGATCGATGGTTTGATATTAGGAAGAAGAATTTTAAAAAGAGTAGTTATCCTGGATTTCCCCATCGTATAGGAAACTTGTCTCAATTCATCTGATAATGACAGAAAACCGTTCTGTAACGGCTGGATCATAAAAGGTAAATTAGCAATAATGCTGGCAATAACAATTCCGGTAAATGAAAAAGCCAGCCGCACATCGAAAACTTTCTGAAAAAAACTTCCCAATCCGTTTTCAGGGCTGAACAAAACCAAAAGATAATACCCCATTACAGTTGGTGGTAAAACGATAGGCATAGAAATCAGAGCTTCGGCAATTACTTTTAGTTTATATTGTGAATAAGCAAGCCAGTAGGCTACAGGAATTCCGATAATGATCAGAATTGTTGTGGTAACTAATGCCAGTTTTCCGGTTAAAAGTAAAGTGTATACAAAGTCCTGATCAAGCATTCTTAATCGTTTTTAATGTTCAGTTACGGTTTGGTATCCGTAACTTTTCCAGATATCATCAGCTTTTTTACTTCTAATAAATTCCAGGAATTCTTTAGCTTCCGTTTCATTTTTTCCTCTTATAATAATTCCGCTCTGGGCAATGGGAAGGCTTTCCTGTGATGTTAATTCATAATATTGACCTCTCTTTTTCATTTCTTTGTTCAAAGCATTGGATAATGCAATAAAACCCACATCCGCATTCCCTGAAGAAACGAACTGGGCTGCCTGATTGATATTTTCCGCCCAGACTATTTTCTTTTCCACTTTAGCATATAATTCCGATTTTTCCAAAGCTTCTGCAGCACTTTTTCCGTACGGAGCCAATTTTGGATTAGCAATGGCAATTTTTTTAACTTCCGGATCCAGAAGTAAGGTCAATCCTTTGGAAACATCCAGCTTGGAACTCCACAATGCTAATTTTCCGTACGTATAAATCTCAGCTTTACCCACAGACTTTCCGGACTCTTTCAGTTTTTCAGGAAATTCTGTATCCGCAGATAAGAATAAATCGAAGGGAGCTCCGTTCAGCATCTGTTGTACCAGCATACCGGATGACCCAAAAGTGATTTCTATTTTCTTTTCAGGATATTCACTGATATATTTCTGTTTCAGATCTTCAAGAACATCTCTGAGATTAGCCGCAGCTGCGATGGAAATACTGGATTCTTTCGTATCTTTCTGAGAAGTGGCAGCAGACAATTCCTGCTCTGATTTTTTACATCCTGTTATCAATAACAGAACAAAGAGAGGAATCAGAAATTTTATGGTAAGAATTGACTTCACTAGAGTTAATTTATATAAAAACTATCTTTAAATATAATTTTTCAAATGCTATTCAAAGATAATGAAGAAATAGATGAAAACATAGGGATCATTAAATTCTTTTCAGAGTATCACATTTGACTTTATCTCCGGTTTTTACCATCGAAATATCAATATATTTTACCGTTCCCTGGCTAGCTTCTTCAAACTGCTTTGCTTTTTTATCCGCATATTCATAGGTATACCCTATTCCCATCACTACTTTTTGTCCGGCGCAATCTCCCATCGCCAGATACAGATAATCTCCTAATTTTGATTGAACTGTTTCATTCATTATATTTATTTTTCAGTTTCATTGTATTCTACCCCATCCCAAAGTATATAATTATAAGTATTTGAAATCATCATTTTATTGAATAAAATAATTTTCTCTTACCCCTATAAATTTACAAAAAAAAGAACCACCACAGTAATAACTATGGCAGTTCTCGAACAAATATTAGATTAGCGTTTTTCTTTTAAGGACCAGCCTGTTTTCAGGCCGATAATGAAGATCACTAACAGCAGTTCTCCAACTGCCAGTAAAATATCTCCGGGAACCCGAAGCCATCTTAATGTATGCATCATATCTGTCTGCATAAATTCTGCAGAACGTGCATACCAATACCCTTCTTTAATGGAAGCTACTGACTGCATAATTCCTATTGGAAGTAGACTGATGGTTACCATCACCAATAATCCAATGTTAATTAACCAGAAAGCCCAGCTGATCAGTTTATCATTCCAGTGTCTGTCCGGATATAATCCCCGTAGCATAAACATCATCAATCCTATTCCTAAGATTCCATACACCCCAAATAATGCAGCATGCCCATGAACAGCAGTTGTATTCAACCCCTGAATATAATACAGGGCAATCGGCGGATTAATGGCAAATCCAAAGATCCCTGCTCCCAGAAAATTCCAGAAACACATAGCAATGAAGCAGTAAATCGGCCATTTATATGCCTGAACCCATTTAGTGGATTTACTAAGCTGATAATTCTGGTAGGCTTCAAACCCGATAAGAACTAAAGGCACAATTTCCAATGCACTGAAGGTTGCTCCCAGAGCTAATACAGCTGTAGGGGTTGCACTGAAATATAAATGGTGAAATGTTCCTAAGATCCCTCCTGCAAGGAAAACAATGGTAGAAAACAATACTGCATTGGTTGCTGATTTTAACCTTAATAATCCCAATCGGGTAAATAAGAATGCTGCCACCACTGTAGCAAAGACCTCAAAGAATCCTTCTACCCAAAGATGGACTACCCACCATCTCCAGTATTCTGCAATAGCCATATGGGTTTGTCGTCCATACATCAGCCCTGCACCATAGAACATGGCAATTGCTACAGCTGACAGCGTAAATAGTATAAGTAAGTGACGGTCACCGTCTTTTCTTTTTAACGCAGGAAGTAAAGCTCTGACCATAAGAACTAACCATAGGATCAAGCCTACAAGAAGTAAAATCTGCCAGATTCTTCCGAGCTCTACATATTCATATCCCGAGTGTCCCCAAAGGAAATTGTCTACATATCCCAGTTTCTGCATGACACCAAGCCATTGCCCTGTTAAGGAACCAAAAACCACGATAAGTAGAGCTCCGAATAATATATTGACCCCTAATTTCTGATATTTAGGCTCATAACCTGAAACTGCCGGCGCAATATATAGACCTGTTGCCAGCCAGGAAGTGGCAATCCAGAAAATAGCCAACTGAACATGCCAGCTTCTGGAAATAGATTGTGGTAAGAATTGGTCTAAAGGGAATCCGTAAAATGCACTTCCTTCCACTCCATAGTGTGCCGTAATTACCCCGGCCAGCATCTGAACTAAAATCAGTAATGCAACGACCCAGATATATTTTAAAGTAGCCTTCATAGAAGGTGTCGGCTTCATATTTCGTAACGGATCTTCTAAAGGAAGCAGTTCGCTGATTTCTTCTTCCTTATTTTTTGCATGATAGAACACCAGTAATCCTACACACCCCAACAGCATCAGTACACTAAATCCTGACCATAGATGTAATGAAGGCGGAGGAATATTTCCGATCATTTCGTCATGAGGCCAGTTATTGGTATAAGAAACATTATCCCCGGGACGGTCAGTTATACATACCCAGGCGGCCCATGAAATGAATGCATTCATTTTAGCCATTCTCTCAGCATCTTTTACTGTATTCTTGGGAATAGCATAATGATCTCTCAGCTGATCCATTTCAGAATCGTCCATGAATATCTTGGCATAGTAAACGGCAAGCTCAGCCTGTACCTCTGCTCTTTCGGGAGAGATAACAATGGTATTAGTAGCTTCATTCAATGTATTCTTACGAAGCTCTTTTTTCAGTAACACCTGATATTTCGCCTGTTCATCGTCCGGCAGATTTTTATAGATCTTTCCATCTTTTTCTGCCAGTTTATCTAAAAGAAGTAAGGATTCACGATGGAGATAATCTGCACTCCAGTCGGGAGCGATATAAGCTCCGTGTCCCCAGATACTGCCTACGGTTTGTCCTCCGATAGATTGCCATACATTCTGTCCGTCTTTAATATCCTGACCGATCGCAACGATTTTTCCTTCTGTTGTTGTCACTTTATCCGGCACCGGTGGTATTTTGCGATATATTTCCACACCATAGAAAATAAGTACTGCAAAAGAACCGATAATCACTACTGCCAGCCAAATCCATAATTTTTTAGGGGTCATATTTCTTAAGTATTTTTATTTAAATTTTAGGATTCGGCTGCAAATTCTTTTTCCAGTTTAATAGATTTGGGAAACAGAATATTATTTTCAAGATGGATATGTTTATGTAAATCATTTTCAAAGTCCTGCAGCATCGCAAATGCAACTCTATAAGTATTGCAGGCATCTGTAGGAGGATTATATTCATCTGTAATCTCTGCTATTTTTCTAAGACGCTCTCCCTCTACCGTATGCTCATGTTTCATCATATTCACCGGATTTTCTACGGTTCCAAATGAAGGCTGCATTAAAGCGCTTCCGTCTATCTGTGCTTTCACCATATTTTTAATGAAAGGGAAAAGGATAAGCTCTTCTTTTTTCAAATGAGCTCCCAGATCTTTAGCTGATGCATTGAAAAGTGCTCTCACTTCAAATAATTCAGGATGTCTTTCACCATGCACTTTACATAATTTATCAAGAAAAGCCTCAATAATTGGTGTTTTTTCTTCTATATAACGGTGATGCGTTTTTTCCACATAGTCAGCCAGCAAATCCAACGGCCAGCTGTTAAAATCTATCGAATTTCCATCGCTTTTAGGTAAATTCTGTATTTCCTCATAAATCTGCTCTGTATTCAGTTTTTTAGCCTCACAAGCATCTTCTATCGTTCTTCCTCCTTTACAGCAGAAATCTATTCCATGGTTTTTAAATATCGCCGCTGTTCTGAAGTCTTCAGCTACAATGTCGCCTATAAAATCTGTTCTTGTATTCATAATTTAATACCTTTTTGTCTTTTATTATTTTAAAAATTTTTTATCCTTTTTTAAGGGAAAGAATGTACTTCACCATCAGCTTAGCATTTTCTTTACTCATTCCGGCATGCGGTGTCATAGGAACTTCACCCCAAACTCCCTGTCCTCCTTCGATAATCTTCTGAGCCAAATGATCGGTATCTGCTTCCGTATATTTATTGGCTACATCCTGATATGATGGACCTACCAGTTTTTCATCTATTTTATGGCAAGCCAGGCAGTCTGTACCTTCTATTAATTTTAAGCCTTCATCTTCCGGTGTTGCGTTAGCAGCTGCAGCAACAGCCGCGGAATCTACCGGTTTAGGTTCTTCCAGCATAACGTTAGATTCTACTGAAGAAACAGTTTCTGCTTCTTTTTTGTCTGAACAAGCGGTCAATACAATCGACAACAAAGCAGTTGTCATTATCAATCTTTTCATATCAATCTAATTTTTAAAGTTTTAATTGTTTTTTTATGGCATCTACCGTTTCATCTATTTCTACGTTCAACCCTTCTTTCTGAAAAGCAAGAGTACCGTCTTTTGAATAGACACTGATAATATTGGAATGCGAAAATTCAACGGGGGAAATCTGTTTGTACTTTACAGCCATTACATTGGCCAGCGTTCTTACATCTTCGTCATTACCTCTGAGGAACAGCCATTCGCTTCCATTCAGTTTATAATTGGTAAGATATTTTTTCATCACTTCCGGAGTGTCATTATCAGGATCGATAGTGATTAACACATACCGGATATCATCAGAATTTACTTCTCCTACTTTTTTGGAAATATTCTTCATTTCTGAAGTCAGTCTCGGACAGGCCGTTGTGCAAGAGGTAAAAATCATAGCTGTTACTAGGACTTTCCCTTTAAGATCAGAAAATGTGATTTCCTTTCCCTCCTGTTGTTCCCATTGGGAATTTACATGATAAATGGAATCCGGGCTTATTTCCTCATTCTTCTTATTACAGGACATCATAGTTAATGCCAAAAGAAAATACATCAGGTTTTTCATAGTAGTCATTTATTGATCAGTTTTTGCACATCTGAATCCAAGGTTATTGATACAGTAATTTGCTTTTACACTTCCTCTCAGTGCAAACCGCACAAAAGCGGCGTAATTTCTGAGATCGGCAGTCGTAACAGCTGCACCCGCACAAAAAAGGGATTCATTGGTTGTATTATCTTTCCTGGATTCTCCACTCATCATTACGGAGTTAAAATCATAGGTCCACTCCCATACAAGTCCGTACATATCATAGACTCCATAGTAATTGGGAGTTCCTCTTTTTATAGGTAGTTTGCTTTTATCTTTTATCTGGTAAGAGTTCAGGATAAATTCAGTGAACTCAGGGTCTTCAGATGCATTTTTAGTTTTCTCATCCGCCAGACCTACATATTCCCATTCATCTACAGTAGGCAGTCTTTTGCCCACGCTTCTGGAATAGGCATCTGCTGCAAACCAGGAAACATTTGTAACAGGTGCCTGGGGATCTGCTCCTTCGGGAATTTCAAAGTCACCTTTCCAGTGTTTGAGATACATACTGTCTGCATAGAGACGGATCACTTTAGTTTTGGTCCATTGAGGATTCGCTTTCAAGAATTGAAGATATTCGGCATTGGTAACAGGGCTGTCATCTAAGTAAAAGGTCTCTACTTTAACTATCCTCCCCGAATCTTTTCCAATAAATGCTTTATATGTTCCTCCTTCTATTTTTATCATTTCCTTAGAACTGGTGATGTTCTTCAGGTGATTTTCCATTTTAGGCTGCTTCATATTCGCAGTAGAGGAATGATCGGAACAGGATACCTGTAATATTCCTAAAATAAAAACTAATATAGCAATGAAAACTTTCATCATTCTTTCAATTGAAATCCTCAATCAACCTAAAATTGAAGTTATTATGGATTTTTCTTATAAACAGTAGGATTTTCAGCCCCTGTTACTTTAATTTTCCCTAAAGCTCCTTTATTAAATGCTCTGAAAATAGCATGGTCAACAATTACATATTCTCCAGGCACCGTAGCTTTAAATTCTACAATTGCAGCTCCTCCCGGAGGAACAACAGTAGTCTGAACATTTTCATTAATCTGGCTTCCTCCTTCTATATAAACTCTATCGAATAGTTCTCCGATCACGTGGAATGATGAAGTCAGGTTAGGTCCACCGTTACCTACAAAGAACCGAACAGTTTCCCCTGTTTTTGCCTGTAATTCATTACTTCCTAATAAAGAGGCTGTATTTCCGTTAAATACCACATATTCCGGATGTTCTGCAATAGCTTTATCCATATCAAATTCCTGCAGACCTTTCTCACCGAATTTCCCTTTGGTATAGAAATCTCCCTGCATGATATAATATTCTTTATCCACTTTCGGCAATCCTCCTTCCGGTTCTATCAGGATCAGCCCGTACATTCCGTTGGCAATGTGCATTCCCACAGGTGCTGTAGCACAGTGATACACATATAATCCCGGATTCAGTGCTTTAAAAGTAAACACCGCTTCTTTTCCGGGTGCTACAAACGTTGCCTCTGCCCCACCTCCGGGACCGTTCACAGCATGAAGGTCTATATTATGTGGGAAAACACTGTTTTCATTATTTTTAAGATGAAGTTCTATCTCATCCCCTACTCTGGCCCTGATAAAACTTCCCGGAACCGTTCCGTTGAAGGTCCAAAAATTATACTGTGTTCCATCAGCCAATTCACCGGTCTTTTCAATGGTTTCCAGCTTTACTATTACTTTTTTTGCAGCTCTGTCACCTATAGGTGCAGGAACGTTAGGCGGTGCTACAAACTGATGCTCTTCAGTAGTTCCGTCCAGTTGTATTTTTTCAGTATCTGCCGCAGCATTTCCAGAGGAACTGGAAGAATTTTGTTTGCAGGAATTCAAACCAATGAAGACACACAAAACGGCAGTGATGAAGATTGTTTTTTTCATAACGGTTTTATATAAATTTAGTTTAGTATTATCCTCTGCCTATTAATTAACAGGAAAAATTAAAGTATTAATAGCCAGTACAAGCTCGAAAAAGTAAATAACTTCCCAAATTAAGATATTAATACCTTTTAATATTTTATTATATTATTTCTTTTAAAGTCAGTTTCAAAGCCTTATTTCAAATGGATAAGAACTTTGAAATTTTTCTAACCTCTTTTTATCTCTTTTCTGATATTTTCGAAATTATTATAGATTGGGAGAATATGAGATTATCACCCTTTTTCCGGTGTAAGATTACCGTTGGAAAATGTATATCTTCAATTAGCTTCTTCATTGTTTTCATCATTAACATTCTTAGTTTTTCTTTCTATTACAGTGTAAAGATAAGAATAGTTTTCAAATAAAAGATAAAAAAGTCTTTTTATCATTATTGATAATTATCATGTCTTTAATGCTGACCTCCATTCAGTATTTTATAAATATGAAGAACCGCCGGAAATATTGCATCCATAGACTCTTCCGCACCTTTTGTAGAACCAGGTAAAGCAATCACAAGAGTGTCACCAATCATCCCTGCAAGACTTCTGGAAAGCATGGAATAAGGTGTACGCTGCTGTCCATAGTTTCTGATGGTTTCCGCAATACCGGGAATTTCCCGGTCCAATAAAGGCCGAACAGCTTCCGGAGTAATATCTCTTTTAGAAAGTCCAGTGCCTCCCGTAATAATAATTAATGGAATTCCTGACTCCACATAGTTTTTTATTCTGTCTTGAATCTCAGCTATTTCATCCGGAATTATTATATATTCATTAATAGAAACTGCATATTTTTCAAGTCCGGTAATAATCGCTTTTCCTGCTTTATCTTCTTTATGTCCTGAAGAAATACTGTCTGAACAAACAATTACGGAAGCCTGAATACCTTCACCGGAGTCTTTCTTATCCGATTTCCCTCCTTTTTTTTCTATTAACCGAATATTTTTTATTTCAATATTCTTATCAATAGGTTTAAGCATATCATACATAGTAAGTGCAACTACAGATGAGGCATGCATAGCCTCGACTTCTACTCCCGTTTTATAAATAGTATGAATCTCAGTAGTGATATAAATATCCATATCTCTGATTTCAAACTGAATGGAAGTATATTCTATAGGAAGCGGATGACAGTCCGGAATAACGTCACTTGTCTTTTTCGCAGCAAATAAACCAGCCGTCTTCGACATTTCAAAGACATTTCCCTTTGGTACTTCATTATTTAAAATAGCATTAATGGTATTTTGTGAACTGACAGATACAACCGCTTCTGCCCATGCTTTTCGTAATGTATTTGATTTATATGTAATATTTACCATAACTTATTTATTTTCTTTCCAAGAATAGGTTTCATCTTCAAATATTTCTTTTCCCCAGATTGAGGTCTCTTTTTTAATTCTATCTACCATCTCATCACAAGCCTGGATAGCTTCTTTTCGGTGTGGTGCGGAAGTAAATACAAAAAAACAGATCTCTCCTTTATTAATCACTCCTAATGAATGATAAATATGTGCACAGGATAAACCGTACTGAGTAATGATCTCTTCTCTGATCTCTGCAGCCTTCTCCAAAGCCATTTCCTGATAAGCGGTAAATTCTATTGCCTGAACTTTCTTACCGTCCAGTTCATCTTCACGAACCTGGCCCAGAAAAATACTGTGACCGCCAATTTGTGTTTTAACTGTATGTTTGCGAATACTTTCCGCTACAAACTCAGGACTGATTGCCCCTTCTATAAATATGTTTTTGATTTTACTCATAATAAAATAGATTTTGCTCCGGGTGAATAATGGGTGAGCTGTTTTTCGGGAAAGTAGGATTGGGTAATCTCCAATGCCTTTTTACTTCTAATCCCTGATGCACAGATAAAACAGATTGAATTATAATTTTCTAATAATTCCAAATGTTGATTTAAATTTCCCAATGGGATTTCCATGTGTTTTAATGAAGTAAGCCTAGGAAGTTCATGCGCTTCCCGAACGTCTATTAAAACCGAATCATTATTTTGTAAGAAAACTTCCAGCTCATCATATGAACTTATTTCGTTATAATCACCAATACTGCATGAGTTTCCATAATCAAAAGTTTCCAGCTCTTTCTGATTTTCAGGATATACTTTATTTATATTTTCTTCAAATCCGATAATCATGGTCTGGTAATCTTTACTGTTAAAAACCAAAAGCTTATGGACCAAAACATCATCTGAACCGGTTAATAATTTAATAACTTCATTGGCCTGAATAGTCCCTATAATGGATGATAATGTAGGTAAAACACCGGCTTCATTACAGTTCGGGATTTCATCTGGTTTTGGAGGAACGGGAAAAAGATCTCTATAACTTGTTATCATTTCATCTTTTACTACATTAAAAACTGCTACCTGACCTTCATATCTGAAAATGGAGCCATACACCAATGGTTTTTCCAATATAAAACAGGCATCATTAATAATATATCTGGTCGAAAAATTATCAGTACAATCGACCACCACATTATAATCCTGAATGACAGATAAAACATTTTCAGGGGTAATTTTTTGATGAAAAGTTCTAATTTCAGTATCGGAATTCATTTTTTGAAGATGTTTTTCTGCTGCCAAAACTTTAGGTTTCCCTACATCGCTTTCATTAAACAAAAACTGGCGATGAAGGTTATGAAGTTCTACCATATCAAAATCTACAATTCCAATATGCTGAATCCCCGCAGCAACCAATACCTGAAGAACCGGACAGCCTAAACCACCTGCTCCGACTACCAGTACAGAGGATTCAGAAAGTTTTTTCTGTGCAGAAATTCCGAAATCCGGTAAAATGATCTGCCTGTTATATCTGTTTGCGTCCATCATATCAAATTTTAACCTCCTGAATAAGGTGGTAACAAAGCGATCTCCACATCTTTTGGAAGGTTTATATTCTGATCTGCTTTTTTCCCATTTACTACAATGAAGTATGTCATTCCTTTAAGCTCCGGAAAAGATTCTTCCAATTGGCTTTTCAGTTCCCTAGTATCTTTTATATCATCACTCGCCTTATATTCAGTTGCTTCGAATAAGTCGGTAAGTTTTCCAAAAATTTTAATTATCATTGATAGGTTATTTAAAAAGTTCAAAATCATAAGAGAATACTAAATATTTCTTTAACATAAAATTCTCTTATCAAGCTATTTCATTATAAAAATTATGTTAGCTGTCTCAGATAAGCAATGTTTAGCAGCTTTGTTTCATATGCTTTTTCGGTTAATATATAATTCAGCATGATGAAAATTCTCCGGCGTATTGAGATTCATAAGCTGATCATCTAAGTTGTCTTTGTAATGAATGTAATTGGCATTCTGCAATTCCAGTAATGCAGTCATTTTAAGATGCCCCCTCTCTATGGATTGCTTAATTACCTCAATAGCTGAATAGGGATATATTCCCAATGTAGGATATATTTTATCTCCATATCGCAGCACATTGATCCTCTCTTCTGCTTTTTTACTAAGTATATCTTCTATCAGCTTTACAGAAATAAAAGGCATATCACAACTGCACACAAAAATATCTTCTCTGCAATATTCCAGTGCGGAATAAATTCCACCGATCGGGCCTCTGCTCTGAACAGAATCTTCAATGATATTTTTAAAAAACGGATATTCGAGAGAGCTCCCCGATATATAAACTTCATCAAAAACTCGAGACAGGTTATCTATGGCATATTGTATGACAGGCTGATTACCCAATTTCATCAATGCTTTGTTCTGGCCCATTCTTGAGCTATTCCCACCCGCTAAAACTATGGCTTTCATCCTGAGAAAATTTAATGAAACATTCCTGTGTGGTTTTGAATTTCTCCACAATTTTTTTTCCATAATCGGTAAGCCGGCTTTCTCCACCGGATTTTCCACCTGCCACTTTCATTACCACTTCTTTAGCAGAATTGGTATTGATATCTTTTACAATACCCCAGGCTCTCCGGTAAGGAATTTCCAGAAATTTTGCAGCTTCCGAAATGGATCCCAAACGGTCAATCTGCTCTAAAAGCAGAGCTCTTCCCATTCCTATTTTTAAGCCTGAATCGGTCTCTATCCATATACGGCCTTTGATCTTTAGATTTTCCATACCTTAACTTTTTCACCGGTTTTCATTTCTGTTATTCCTTCTGGAAATTCAACCAGACAGTTAGCTTCTGCCACAGAATTCATTTTATATGACTCCTGACCTTTCAGAATACGGACTTTACCTTGATGGTACTCAGCTTTCAGGAATATAGTCAGTTCACTGCTTTTTTTCTTTTCTGATGCATCCAGAATCCCCCAGTCTTCCTCTTCATTAAATTCTTTTCTTCCGGAACACCCCAGTAAAAACGGTTTTACATATTGGTGATAACAGGAAAATACAGAAGCCGGATTACCGGGCAATGCGAAAACATATTTTTGCTTAAGCTTCCCGAAAAATAAAGGTTTCCCTGGTTTCTGTTTTATTTTATAGAACAACTCATCCACCCCCAATTTTTCTAAAGAGGATTTTACATAATCATAATCTCCTACGGAAATTCCTCCTGTAATAAGTAGAACATCTACCTTTTCCATAGCTTCCTGTATGGCTGAAAAGGTAGCATCAGCTGTATCTTTAACGTGGTTTATAAATAAAAACTGATGTTTTATTTCAGCCAAAGCTGCCTGTAAAGTATAGGTATTGGAATTATAGATTTTTCCCTCAGGCAAAGGTTGTCCCAGTTCTACTAATTCATTTCCTGTATATAAAAGCCCTATTTTGACTTTATCATAAACTTTGATTTTATCAATTCCAAATCCAGCCAAAAAACCAATGACCGCATGGTTGATCAAGGTATTTTCAGATATAATAAGTTCTCCTTTTCTGGTCTGGGAACCTTGTATGCGAATATTATCTCCCTTATTAATTTGTGAATAATCAAAAGAAATAGATTCTCCATCATTATTAACTTTCTCCTGCATAATCACTGTATCTACTCCATCAGGAATTTTGGCTCCAGTAAAGATTCTTACAGTTTCACTTTCTTTAATCCTAAAAAAATGGGGGTCTGCTCCTGCCGGAACTTCTCCTGTAAGCTTTAAACGATTGTTTATTTTAAGATCATCATATGTAAATCCATAACCATCCATTGCTGAATTATCAAAAGAAGGAACATCCATCGTTGCAACCACTGGCTCTGAAGTATAGGAACCTAGTGCTTCTAGAATCGGAAGTTCAATTTTCTCTGTTTTGAAAATATTTTCTTTGATCAGTTGTTTCGCTTCAGCAACGCTTATAAAGTAGCTCATATCTTTCAGAAATTCCGTTGATTAACCCGTTATGTTTTTTTTATCCTATCGAGGGCCAAAAAATTATCCTCCTATTTTAATCATGCTGCGGTTAATAATCTGAGTATTGTCAGTAGTTTCCAATTCTGAAAACTGCCCTCCTTTCTCTTTATGCTTTTTTAATATTCCATCCTGAATAAGCTTTTCGATATCTTCTCCATTTCTGTAAAGTTTTAATAAGTCAAATTCTTCAGCTCCGAAAAGACAGTTTTTCATTTTCCCGTCAGATGTTACCCTAATCCTGTTACATCCCATACAGAAGGCGTTGCTCATTGTAGAAATGAAAGCAAATACCCCTTTACTATCTCCTTTAATTTTGTATTTACTTGAAGTATCGTGTTTTCCGTCCTGAACCTTTCCATATTCAAAATGCTGAGAAACAATAGAAAGCATTTCTCGAACAGGAATTACTTTTTCTCTTTCCCAGATATTACCGGTAAACGGCATGAATTCAATAAATCTGACTTCTATCGGATAATGGTAAGAAAGGGCAATAAACTCAGCAATTTCATCTTCATTGAAAGCACGCATAACCACCACATTCAGTTTAACATTAAATCCTCTTTTTATACTTTCTTTAATATTATCCCATACGGTTTGGAAAAGATCCCTTTTGGTGATGTATTTAAATTTCTCTGCATCCAGAGAGTCGATGCTGATATTGAGATCTTTAATACCATATTTCTGGAAAAGATCAAAATACTGATGAAGCAGAACTCCATTGGTAGTAATACCGATATTAGCTCCCAACGTAGAAAGCTGTTGAATAATATCTGCAAAATCCCGTCTTACCAAAGGTTCACCTCCTGTGATTCTGATTTTATTAATATTAAATCTATCCACAAAGATTTTAGAGATTCCAACAATCTCTTCACTGCTCATCAGTTCAATGGAAGGTGTACTTTTAAAGGGCTCATCCGGCATGCAGTAGAGGCAGCGGAAATTGCAGCTATCTGTAATGGAAAGCCTCAGATAATCGTGTTTTCTTTTAAAAGAATCCAGTAAATCAGTACTTATTGTCTTCTTCATCCTCTTTAGAATTTGGTTTTTTACCTGTGGGAATATACGGTATATATCTTAAAAAAAACAAAGTACATAAAAAAATAATTACAGATGCCATACCAGAATAGAAGGCAAAATCAAGATGTTCACTGTCTAAGGCCTTATTAATGGTTCCAAATAAAAGCCACATCTGGATACTTACCAATAGTATGTAGATACTGATGATTGCCACAAGCATTTCATTGACCCTGAAGGTTACTCTTTTTATAGGTTTTTTCCTTATTGACATTTCAAATAAATTAATGATTATGCTTTATTTTCCTCTCCTTCATTTTCTTTAGTAAAATCTTCCACATAGATTTTATCTCCTTTTATCACTACAGCAAGCTGTGGAAGCGGTCTTGGCGGCGGCCCCTGGATAACAGAGCCATCTTCCGGATTAAAGAATCCGTGGTGACAGGGACATTCTATTACTTTTTCATCATGATTATAAAGAACGGAGCAGGAAAGATGGGTACATTTCTGTTCAAAAACCTTCCATTTGTTCTCTGCCATTCTGATCAGCATATAAGGTGTTCTGTGATTTTCATTGATATAGAATGTTCTCATTCCTCCGATCTTAAGATCAGTTGTAAGTCCTACAAAATATTCTTTAATCCTTTCTTTCTTTTTCACATAATTGAATGTGGGAATGGCTATATTAGCAAGAGCTAACGTTCCTGAAAAGAAAGTAATCAGTTTGATAAATTCTTTACGGGACACATAAGCAGCTTCTCTTTTTTTAATTGGAAAATCGGCTTTCCATGCGGGAATTTTGTTATTATCGTCTGACATTGCTATTAATTTAAAAAACTTTTAATTCTTCACTGCCTTTAGGCATCATTATATTGACTTTTGTATTTACTACTTCTTTTCCAAAAATAAAACGGTTAACAGGGCTACTGTTAGGTCTCTTTTTCGCTACATTTTCCCTAGTATCAAATGTTAGCGCACCACTTGGACATACTGTGGCACACATCGGTTTAAGACCTATACTTGTTCTGTCATAGCACATATTGCATTTCATCATCAGCATAGCACTCTGATCCGGAATCTGAGGTACCCCAAACGGGCATCCCATTACACAGTTGGCACAGCCGATACATTTAGAAGTATCTGCCGTATGTACAATTCCATATTCATCTTTTGTAATAGCATCAGCAGGACAAACGTTCGCACAAATCGGATCTTCACAATGCATACACACCTGCACCGTTGTCTGAATTGTTTCTGCTCTGTCTACATAATGAATATGAATCATTGAAGTTTCTCCATTGGTTTCGCATTCTGCACAGGCCATTTCACAAGAGTGACAGCCGATGCATCGCTGCATATCCACGAAAAACTCCATATCATTAAATTTTTCAAATTGTTCCGCCATAACTTCTTAAAAATTAATACTGTATATCTCTACTTTGAATAGCTAATTCTCCGGAATTTTCACCTTTCATTCTTCCTGTTGTCTCCAGTTTACAGGCACATACTTTAAATTCAGGGATTTTGGATACAGGATCCAAAGCATCAATCGTCAATTGATTTGCTGAATTAACTCCTCCCCAGTGGTATGGAATAAATACCGTATCTTCCCTGATAGTTTCTACAACATTTGCAGGAAATAATCCGGCTCCTCTTCGGGTACTTACTTTAATCAGATCATCCTGCTTAATTCCGTATTGAGTAGCCAGTTTCGGATGAATTTCCAGTAAAGGTTCAGGATATAAATCCACCAATTTTCCGATTCTTCGGGTCTGAGAACCGCTCAAATACTGACTAACCACCCTCCCCGTTGTTAATATCACAGGATATTCTTCATCTGGTTCTTCTGTCGGAGCCTTATACGGAGTCGGGTTAAAGTGAGCCCGCTGATCCGGTGTATTGAATTTTTTATCTTCCCATAATCTTGGAGTACCCGGATGATCCTCAGAAGGACATGGCCAGAAAACACCAAGATTCTTCTCTATTCTTTCATAAGAAATCCCGTAATAATCAGCTGCACTTCCCCGGGAAGCAATTCTTAGCTCATTAAAGGTTTCTTCACTGTTGGCATAATTAAATTTATCCCCTTCTCCTAACCTTCTTGCAAGCTCCATTAGAATTTCACTGTCTTTTTTCGCTTTTCCTGGTGGATCTACTACTGCGTGGATACGGATTACTCTTCCTTCCGCAGAGGTTGTAGTACCTTCTTCTTCTTCCTGAAGTGATCCTGCTAAAACGATATTCGCATGACGAAGCGTTTCTGAAAGGAAGAAATCAATCCCAGCATAGAATTCAAGTTTTTCCAATGCTTCACGGACATTATTATTATTTGGAAGTGAAACCAGCGGATTAAAACAAATGGAAAGTAATCCTTTAATTTCACCCCTGTTAATCGATTCGATTATTTCATAAGCACTTAAACCTTTTCCAGGAAGATCTTCTTCTTTGATACCCCATACATCTGCCACAAATTTTCTGTGTTCAGGATTCTCAATATCTCTGTTTCCGGGAAGCTGATCACATTTATGACCATGCTCTCTTCCTCCCTGCCCATTTCCCTGACCGGTAATGGTTCCATATCCGCAATAAGGTTTACCTATTCTTCCTGTAGCCAATACAAGATTGATACAGCTGCAAACATTCATAACCCCTTTTGCATGGTGTTCAATTCCTCTGGCATGCATCAGGAAGCTCGTCTTAGCTTTCCCCCACATTTCAGCAGCTTTGTAAATCATGTCTGCAGGAACTCCTGTTACTTTTTCACCCCATTCTAAGGTGCATTCTTTTACGGCTTCCGCTGCTTCTGCAAAACCTGAAGTATGATTATCAATGAAATCATGATCCAGCCAGTCATTATCGATTAAGACTTTCAGCATTGTATTTGTAAGTGCGGAATCAGTCCCCGGTCTTAACGGTAAATGAAGATCTGCCGTACGGGCAAGCGGAATTTCGCGCGGATCAATTACGATCACTTTGGCTCCATTATCTCTGGCTTCCCAGATTTTATAGGTAAGAACAGGGAAACATTCACTTACATTAGCTCCTGTTACAATAATTACTTCTGCATGTTCAAGATCCGCCCAGCTGTTACTGGAACGGTCCATTCCAAAAGATTTTTTGTTTCCTGCCCCTGCACTCACCATGCACAAACGTCCGTTATAATCCAGATTGGCAGTTTTAAGTGCCACACGGGCAAACTTACCTACCATATAACTTTTTTCATTGGTAAGTGATACTCCGGACAGCATAGCAAAAGCATTCTTTCCATAAGTGTCCTGAATTCTTCTTATTTCTTTGATAACCGCATCATAAGCTTCATCCCATTCGATAGGTACAAATCCTTTTCCTTCTACTCTTTTATAAGGTGAAAGCAGTCTGTCAGGGTGATTATCCTGCATATATCGCTGAACTCCTTTCGGGCATAGTCTTCCTTCATTAAAAGGAAACTCTTTCCACGGTTCAAAGCCGACTACTTTATTGTCTTTTTTCTTTAATTTGATTCCACATTGTAAACCGCAAAAACAACAGTGAGTTTTAACGATTTCATCTGGATTCTGAATACTTACTCTTACAGCTCCTTTTTCGGGATAATGTTTATGCGGTCCGAAAACCTGAATAAGTTCATCTGCTGATACGGGTAATTTTGCCATAACTTCAATTTTTAACCAAAATAACTTCCTGATTCTTTTCTTTCTTTAAGGTGAGCTTTTGCCAGGCAACTTCTCTTTCCTTCGGGGCTATACTCCAAATAGCTCATTCCGTCTTCTTCACGCTCAAGATCAAAACCCATTTCTTTAGTGATTTCTTTAAGATCCTCCACATGCATTTTTGGAGCGTATTCTTCTTTAGTATGCGGGCACACCTGCATACCTCTTCTTTTACCTTCTATTTTATAGATATTGGCACCTACCTGTGCAGGTCGCTGGAAAATATGAAAGAATTTTCCAAAAGGAATCCACATCAGGAACATGGCTACTGTAATAGCATGGGTAATCGCCATAAACTGGCTCATTTTACCTTCCAGATAAGTATAGTCAAACCAGATTCCTATTCCTGTTACGGAAACTGCAACCAATAAAATCAAAGGAAGCCAGTCCCTTTCAAACCATTGTGTAGCAATCTGTCCTTCATCTATAAATCTTCTGTGCATCATGATAAGACATCCTACAATCACCATAATAGCAGTCCAAAGCAGAATATGAAAAAGGATCATTGCCATGATGGTATTAAGAGGAAATGTCATTACCGTAATTCCGAACATATGGGTTTCATACATATCGGTAGTTCCCGGCTTTAGGGTAAAATGCATCCATCCGAATGTCAATCCAAATGTTACCATAAAAGAAATAAGACAACCGGTTGCCAAAAGGAAGTGTCCAAACCATCTCATTTTACCTCTTGGAAGAATAAAGCGCTGAAAAAGAATATTTCTTACGGAAAGCTTTATTATCTCCTTCATGTATATCAGATAATCCTTACTGAACACGAATTCCCAGGTACGTTTCCAGTATTTTTTAGTTGGTGGTCTCTGCTTCCATACGGAATGGTGATAAACTACCCCAAAAGTCATACTGATAGTACCAAAGAAATAAATGATTAACGCAGCGTCAAAATTCTGAAGATTAAGGGAACCTACGAGAGTGATCAGAACTACAACCAGTGTTGCTATTATTGCATTGATAAACGCTTTTCTATTAATATTTGTAAAAATCCTAAACATCTTTTTTCGTGTTTTTAATGTTAGTAATTTATTCTATTACATAACAAAGATAAAGTATGAATTCATAAAATAAGATACAAACATCTTATTTTTAATGATTCAAAATTATATTACGTATTTAATACTTATAAACAATTATAAATCTATTAATTACATATTATATGATTTGTATCATATAATACATCTAGGTGTCGAATTTTGTCCAAAAATTACACTTTTCAGAATAAGTTTTCATCCTCATTAATAAATGATTATTGTATATACTTTAAATTTTGGTACTTTTATTTCCTGATTTAAATACAACAAAGAATGGCGAAGAAAAATAATTCATGCAATCACTCCTGTTTTATGTGCAAACATGTTCTGAAAGAATGGTGGGAAGTGATTGAATTGCGCCGCAAAAACATCAGTGTTCGAAAAGGTCAACAGTTCATTTATGAAAACTCCGAAGTAACGGGTGTTTATTTCGTACAGGAAGGATTGGTTAAAATTCATAAAAAATGGGGAGATAAGGAAACTATTATCCGGTTTGCTGCTAAAGATGATATGATAGGTTTCAGAGGCATCAACACAGAAGATACTTTATATCCTATTTCTGCTACAGCACTTGAAAAGACCAGTTTATGTTTTATCGAAATCGACTTTTTTAAATCTTTGTTAAAAGTTAATCCTAGTTTCACCTATGAACTGATGATGTTTCTAGCTGATGAACTTTACCTCTCGGAGATCAAGAGAGGAAATATGGTGCACCTTCCTGCTAAATCAAGAATTGCCTGGTGTTTACTACGCCTTATTAAATTATTTGGTGTGGATGAAGAGGGTAAAATCAATATCACTATTAATAAAACCGATCTGGCTTCTTACGCCGGTACTACTTATGAGACCTGTTACAGGATTCTTTCTGAACTTACAGCTGATCAGCTGATATTACAAAAAGATAAGACTATTATTATTAAAAATTACGATCAGCTGTCTGAAATAAGCAAGAATCTAAACAGCAATTAAATAATATTCTTATTTCAGGATCTGATCCTACATAAAAAATGCAGAGCAGAAAATTCCTAAGTTTTCTGCTCTGCAAAAGTAGCAACAGGCACCGTAGAATATAAATACAATCTCTATAAGCATATTATCAGAGTTAACCTGAATATATTCTATGCGTTACGTTATGAATCGGAATTTTCATGGTTATTAAAAATTTCAAAAAAAATTCTACGATACCGTGTTGCACCGGAAATACATATGCAGTATCAATATTAAACAATATAAGCCCTTAAATATGGTCTGTATCATTCATAAAGTTCGGCTCTTCATTAGGCTTTGCCCACTTTCTTAAATTCTTAACTATGATATTCCCCCCGAAACTCAATGGTTAATTTGAAAGTTTATACCTCTGATGAGCCACGCATAGCCTGAGTATTTCCACTTTTATAATTTAGTTTTAATGGTGTTTATTAAAAAAAATTAATTTGATTTGAAAATATAAATTACTGCATTACCTGTCCATTTTTAATTCCACACAGGCCTTTATGGAATTTATATATATTTTGATTGTGCTTCAATCCTTTACCATCCTTGTTTGTCTTTCGGAGGATCCGTTGGCGGCTCTTCCGTGACAGATACATTGCTATTGGTTTCCGATTCGGATTCTGCTACAGGCGTTTGTATCGTATCCGATGTTTTAGCCGTTTTAGCATTCATCTTCTTCATATTCATCATGGTAATATTGTCTTCTACGTCGGTAATGTCATTCACTTCTCTACAACCGACTACTGAAACTAACAGTGTAGCAAATGCTACAAATGAGATAAACTTTTTCATATGATTTCCTTTTTTAAGTTTATCCCGGCCAGGATTAAATATTTCAGAATTCCGTTTTCGAAATTATTACAGTCTAATCTCAATTGCAACGAGATGTTGTCATTATAGATATATTTTAAGATTCATGACGTCGTTATTTATAAATTAGGACAAAACATTTTATATAATTATTTAAAAATCAATATATAAATATGAATATTAATATTTTAAACATATTTAAAAATCAATCAATGTATTATAATAATGTGCTTCAATTTTTATATTTTTGAAGAAATTTTCATCTACTACATGCCCCTTAATTATATAAAAAAATGCTGCTCCCTTCTTTTTGCATTGATTTTTATATTCATTTTTGAAAATCATAGCGCACAGAGCTATGAAGATATTCAGAAAAAATACGAGAATCTTGATGCAAATAATGAGAATGCTTTCCAGTTTTTAGAGCCGTTTATTTTAAAAGCTAAGCGGGAAAAAAACTATGAAAAACTTGTTCAGGGCTACGAAGATGCAATCTACTATTCTGCCAGCAATGATAAAAAACTTGCCTACTCCGACAGTTGTATTTCTGCTGCCCAGCAAAGCTTTAATAATGATTTAATCAGCAGATCTTACCTTGGTAAAGGGATCATTTACTATCTCAATCTAAAAAAATACAGACCGGCTTTAGATGAGTACATAAAAGCCTATGCATATTCTAAAAAGGGAAATAACAATTATCAGAAGTACAAGATCATTTACCATATGGGAGTGGTAAAAAGCTATTTAGGATATTATAATGAAGCACTCGGACATTTTAATGATTGTATTTCTTATTTTGAGTCCAAAATAAAAAACAACAGCTCTCATCCTAATGAGACTTATAATAATAGTAAGGGATATCTCAACAGCTTGCATCAAAGTATCATCTGCTACCGGAATACAAAGAACTTTAAAAAAGAAGATTCTCTGATTAATGTAGGACTCAACTTCACCAATCAGTTTAGTGACTTTCCATTAGAACAGGCTTATTTTCTTAAAGCTAAAGGAATCTCCTCATACCAGCAAAAGAAATTCAACGAATCGATAGTACTTCTCAATAAAGCGAAACCTATTCTGAAAAAGAATAATGATTTCTCATGGATTTCTGTTTCTGATTTCTATATAGGAAAAAACTACCTTGAACTTCATAATGAAGATAAGGCTATTGCACAATTTAAAAAAGTAGATTCTATTTTCCAGAAACATCAGTTCATCGTTCCTGAACTTCGGGAAAACTATGAACTTCTCATAAAATATTATAAAGAAAATAACGAGCACCAGCAACAGCTTTATTACACCAAAAACCTTCTGAAAGCAGACAGTATACTAACCAAGGATTTCACTTACCTTTCTGCCAAAATTCATAAGGAATACGACACACAAAATTTAATTGATGATAAAAACAGGCTTGAACAGCAAAATAAATGGGGATTCGGTACTATTCTAATTTTAAGCATGGCTGTAGCTTTTCTTGTTTTTGTTCTGTGGCGATATTATAAGAATGAAAAAAGAATTAGGTTCAAGCAATCTCAACTGGAAACCCAGCTTTATAGCCGCTCACAAAATACTCACGAGTCTCAGCCACGCTTTACAATCAGTGAGGACGTCTCTATGGATCTTCAGAAAAAACTGGAAAAGTTTGAAAATGAACAAGGCTTTCTTGAAAAAGGGCTTACGCTTAATAAACTTGCACAATCTTTTGAGACTAACAGCACTTATTTATCTCAATATATTAATGATACAAAGGAGATGAATTTCAATAAATACATTGCTATGCTGCGTATTCATTATATCACTGAGTTAATTGACAACAACCACAAGTATCTTAAATATTCCATACAGGCACTGGCTTGCGAATGCGGTATCGCTTCACGCCAGAACTTCTCTGATCTATTCCAGGAATTTAACGGTATCCGACCTGCAGAGTTCATAAAAAGGAGAAAAAAAGATCTGGAAGGTAATGACACAACTTCTATACAACTTTCCTCCTAGGAAAGCAAAACACAATCTATAGAACAACAAAGGACATCTCTTTCGAGATGTCCTTTTATTATAATTATATTATATTAATATATTATTTTTTAGACGCTTTTACATCAATTCCTATTTCGATGTCTTTGCTGATCATCCATTCTGCAGGATCAGCTTCAGAAGTTCCAAACTGGATTCCCCAATCTGCTCTGTTTACAGTAAATTTAGCTTCTACAGCTGCAGTATTATCTGTTACTGTAACTTTAGCAGGGAAAGAAACATTTAAAGTTTTTCCTTTAAGAGTAAGGTTTCCACTTACTGTTTTATTAGCTCCTGCGATAGCATCAGCCGGTGCAGCCGCTAAATCAGATACCTGAGTGATTTTAAAGTCTGAAGTTGGATTTTTTGCTACATCAAAAAAATCTTCACTTTTTAAATGTCCTTCAAGGTCAGCATAGTTTTTATCTTTTTCCGTAACAGATGCAGGGTCTACTTTAATAGAATTCATATCAATAATAAACTCTCCTGAAGTAAGCTGGCCATCTGCTAATGATAACTCACCTGATTGAATAGAAAGTGTACCCCAACGAGGAGCAAATCCTCCTTTATGGAACGCTTTCCAATTTACTACAGATGTAGCAGTATCTACGGCGAAAGCATCACCTTTTTTTTCCGCAACTTGTTGTTCCTGACCAGCTTCCGCTGTAGTTGATGTTTTTTTGTCTCCACAAGACGCAAGTAAAAAGCCGATACTTGCTAAAGCAATTACACTGATTTTCTTCATTTTTTAAATTTTTAAATATAATTATTTTACAAAGTTGAATAAAAATACAAGCTCATCAATTACATAAATCGGAAGAAAAGTTATAATTTTAGGAAATAACTATATCTACGATTCCAATTGATCTACATATATACAAAAAATAATCTGTAACAAAAAATGTTCGCTTGATTAATGCTCCAAATAAAAACATCAAAACCAAGATAATCAAAATGTTAGACTCTATTTAATTCACTAATTAATGATATCAAAAAATCAATATACCTCATCTTCTGCTTCACTAAAAAAATAAGGTTTTAAAATATCCTCAAAGTTATAAAGCCCGTTCTCTTTATCTATAAGATTTTCAGCAACGAACAATGCTCCACTCCCAAAAGCCTCACGGGATATGGATTCATGAACCAATCTTACAGTCTGATAAGGAAACCCAAATATCACCTCATGTTTTCCTACTATTCCTCCGGCTCTTACCGAATTAATATTATCCGCATCAATATCCAATGTCTCTGCTATTTTCACAGCAGTACCCGAAATACCTGATTTCGCTTTAAAATGTTCTTCAATCACTTCAATATCTACACTTGGAGCAATATTTTTCAATAATGAGGCTGCAAACAAAAGGTAATTAACTCCTAAAGTAATATTTGGAGACCAAAAAACCACAGCATCAGCAGACAGATATTCTAATAATTGTTTTTCATTTTCTCCATAATGCGAAATAGCAGATATAATTTTAATTTTTCTTTCTGCTGCAGCTCTACCATATAGATGGATAGTTTCGGTAGCAGAAAAATCAACAATAACATCCACAGGATGATCATCCAACAGCTTTTCAATTTCAATCGTCTGCTGTGAATAGA
Organism: Chryseobacterium sp.; assembly: GCF_022712095.1. Taxonomy (GTDB): domain Bacteria; phylum Bacteroidota; class Bacteroidia; order Flavobacteriales; family Weeksellaceae; genus Chryseobacterium. The sequence goes on from NZ_JALAHD010000168.1 coordinate 31,521, forward strand.
TCAATCCGGGATCGGAGGAAGTAATTCCAAGAAATTCGTTAGCTGTTCCCTGCTCCATTGTCCTGCTGTTTCTTAATACCCATTCCAAAGAAAAATCCATGTGCTGAAGTATTACATTCGCTACTGCCTTTCCGGCTTTTCCAAATCCAATTAAACCTATTTTCATATATAAATTTTTATACAGTTTACTTTACGTCCAAATTCCTACAAAAGCAGTTTAGATCTTATTAATCTTATTATAAAACATATCA
>NZ_JALAHD010000169.1 GCF_022712095.1 Chryseobacterium sp.
ATAGTATACCGGAAGTCCCAGTAAAACCATCAAAAATCCCGGCCAGGTATATTGTTGCTTATAGATAAGAAGTAAAATACAAAATCCTGTACCGATTAATAAATAAATAATCGGAGTAACAGGATATAACCAGGCTTTATAAGGTCTTTCCAAATCCGGATTTTTATATCTTAAATAAATGACCCCGAAAACAGTAATCATATAAAACAAAACAATCACGAAAGAAATCATATCCAGCAAATTTCCGTATTGACCGCTCAGACAAAGAAGAGAAGCCCAAATTCCCTGCATCCATAATGCATTTTCTGGCACTTCATTTTTATTATTCTTTACTGCAGCCTTAAAAAACAAACCATCTTTAGCCATAGTCTGGAATACACGGGCACCTGCCAGAATCAATCCATTATTACATCCAAATGTAGAAATCATAACGAGTAAAGCGATAATAATAGTTCCTGCACTCCCAAAAATATTTTGGGAAGCAGCTACTGCTACCCTGTCATTTGCTGCAAAAGCGATAGAATTTCTGTCTAATGCATTCAAATAAACAAAGTTAACCGCTATATACAAGACCATTACAGCTGATGTACCATAGATCATTGACTTTACAACATTCTTCTTAGGATTTTCTATTTCTCCTGCCACAAATGTTACACTTTCCCAGGCTACTGAACTGAAGACCGAACCAACCATAGCGGCTGCAATTCCCCCCATTAAGGTCATACCTCCTATAGGTTTCCAGCCCTCTTTAAGAAAATTACCATTAAAATCCTTTTTCAGGTTATTAAAGGCATCAAAGCCAAAACTCAGATTGTGAGACAGCTTCGAAACATCTACCAATATAAACCCAAGGGCAATCAGTCCTAATAGGGCAATAATTTTAGAACCTGTAAAAATATTCTGTAATAAAGTTCCGCTTTCCACACCTCTTGTATTAATATAAGTGAGAAGTATTATAATAGCAATGGCAAGCATCTGTATCCATGTAATCTGAAATTCCCCACTTTGAAATATAGGAGCTGCATCATTAAACGCAGGAACAAGATAAGCCGTAAATTTCCCGAAAGCCATTGCAACGGCAGCTATTGTTCCGGTTTGGATAACGGTAAACAATCCCCATCCATACAGGAACCCCATTTTTTTTCCAAAAATCTCTGTGAGGTAAGTATATTGTCCACCAGCCTTTGGAAATAATGCAGAAAGCTCTCCATAGCTTATTGCTGCCGCTACTGTCATTATTCCTGTAATCACCCAGACAATAATAAGCCAGTAGCCGGATCCCAGATTTCTCATCATATCAGCGCTGACAATGAAGATACCACTTCCGATCATAGATCCCATTACCAGCATAATGGCATCCCATAATTTCAATTTTTTGTGCATAAGTAAATATTCGGACCAAATATAGAAAAATCCTGAAATAATCCAATCCCATGCATCTATTTTAAAAAATTAACATGTTTCTTATCAATTTATTAAATAATTCTAATTCATTTTTTATTATTATTTTTGGAAAAATTATTATATATGAAATTCAAAGCAATATTATTTTCAGTGGCTGTCGGTATGTCTACTCTGATATTTGCTCAGGAGACTTCTCAAAAGAAATATTCTCCACCTCCGGGAAATGCTCTTGTAGGTGATATTTATGGAGCCGGAATTACCAATACTGCAGAATCTAAAGCTATAACAGCTGAGAAACTTGGCAAAAAACTTAAAAAAGATAAAAAAGTAGAAAATGTAGCCATCAAAGGTAAGGTAACTGATGTTTGTGAGAAAAAAGGATGCTGGCTTACTATTGAAACAGAAGATGATTCTCAGTTTTTTGTAAAAATGAAAGATTATGCTTTTTTTGTTCCAACAGCATTAAAAGGTAAAAATGTAGTATTGGAAGGAAATGCTGAAAGAAAAGTAACTTCTGTAGATGAACAGAAACATTATGCAGAAGATGCTAAAAGACCTCAATCTGAAATTGATGCTATTACTAAGCCGAAGGAAGAAGTCAGATTTGTAGCTAACGGAATCAAAGTAGTTAAATAATACTTAGTAAAACTTTATTGATATAAAAAAGCGAAACTCGTGAGTTTCGCTTTTTTATTATTTATTATTGAATAGTGAAATCCACTTCAGCGTCCAGCTTAGGGTATTTACTGTTTGAAACAAATTTCTTTCCTTTACAATCGATCTCTTTCCACCCTCTTTTTGTTTTCACATCTCCTACCACTACTACGTAGGGTACAAAAGAAATTTCCTCTTTTCCTTCTTCTTTTATTTCTTTGTACTGAACTGCTACATCCAGTACACAAGGATGCTCCGTATTAAGCTCTATATTTTTGTAGATAATGTCATAATGCGTTTCCTGGTTTTCCGGAATTTCAAAATAATTCTCCCAGTCCTTTGTTGAGGATCTTAATTCGGTCATTGCCTTTAACGCATAATAAAGAGCGACCGTATAATATTTTCTTGTTCCGGTTCTTGTATAATCGTCTTTAAAATGTCCTCCTTCAAATAAAATCGTAGGCATTCCTGCCTTCATAAAGTTGTCTCCGGTAGAAGTAGGATAAAACTCATCTGAATATCTTCCTATCTGATTTGGAATCAATTCTTTTAAATGATTATAAACATTAGCAATTACTGCCATACATTTTTTTCTGTTATCAGTAACTGTACGCTGAACATCTTCAGAAGGCGCTAGAAAAGAGAGTGTAGCCGGATGAACTCCATCTGTGGTAAATATGGTTCTCTGCTCATGAAGGTTTAAGGCATAATCATATTTCTGAGAAGCCACTACATTCTTTAGAATTTTTATCTCTCCGCTTTCCTCATTATGAAAATCCCTGTTAAGATCAATATCGGAAGCATTAAGCCTTGTCCATTTTTCTGAACCATCGGGATTCAGCATAAATATAAAATCCAATTGAATTTTACTAAAAAGTTCTTCTTTCATTTCCGGAGCTTTGTTTAGACTTTCCAGTAAGTCAAGCATAGCATGGGTAGCATTGGATTCATTGCCATGCATTTGGGACCAAGCAAGTACATGAATATCTCCCTTACCAACTCGTAATTGATAAACCGGTCTGTCAAGATATGATCTTCCTATTTCAGAAATATAATCTTTGAGATTGCTCTGTAGGTAAAAAAATAATTTTTCAGGAGAAATATAGCGATTAGGGAAATTAGGATTTTGCTGATAGATATGTTCAAAACTCATTCGGATAATAATTTACATGAGTCAAAATTAACTATTTTTGAGGAATTCACGCGATTAACA
>NZ_JALAHD010000170.1 GCF_022712095.1 Chryseobacterium sp.
CGCATAGACAATAAATAAGAAATTTCCAATCCAGAAATTATAATTGAAAAAATATACGGTAATGAAACTAAAAACCATCAGTAATCCGATAAAGAATGTCATTTTTTTTATTCGGTAAGGTATAGGATAATATTTCTGCCCTAAGAGATAAGAAGTGATCATCATAATGAAATAGGCAAGAAAGGTAACCCATGCAGATACCATAAATCCGTATTTGGTCAGGAATAAAAGGTTTAAGACGATAGTAATTCCTGCTCCCAGCCAGGAAATTAGAGTTCCTATTTGTGTTCTGTCCGTTACTTTATACCAAGTGGAGAAATTATAATAAATTCCAAAGCAAAGGTTGGCAATCACAATAATGGGAATGATATCAATAGCGGTCCAATAAGAACTGTTTGGAATTAAAATTTGTTTTAACCAGGAAATATTGGCAATGATTCCCATGGCAACAGTAGAAGCAAAGAATGTAAAATATTCAGTTACTTTAGCATAGGTATTCTGTGCATTTTCGCTGTTCATTTGCTTGAAGAAGAACGGTTCTATTCCCATTCTGTATGCGGTAACGAATAAGGTCATTAAAACGGCAAGCTTATAACAGCCACCATAAGCTCCGGCATCTTCATTCGGAATATAAAAGATCTGAATAGCCTTATCAAAGTTTTCATTGAACATGAAGGCTAATCCGGCGATCATTACAGGCCACGAATATTTAATCATTCTTTTAAATAGATCAGAAGAAAACTGAAGTCTTACCTTGAAAACAACAGGCAGCAATAATAAGAAGCCCAGGAAACTTGCCGCAAGGTTACTGTAGAAAGGAAAAGATACTTTCTCTTTTAAGCCAAAACCTTGGGATACACTCAAAGGAATGTACAAGAATAAAGCGATTGTTACAATTGTCTGGAAGAATGACTGGCAAACTCTGACTAATGAATATTTGATAGGTTTATTATTATAACGGAGCCATGCAAATGGGATAACACAAAGATTGTCAAAAAAGGCAATCCATGCAAACCAGCGTATATATTCTGGATTATCAGAGTATTGTAATGTATCGGCAATGGGCTGGCTGAAGATCAGACAGATTAAAAGGAAAAGAGTGGAGAGTCCGAACAGAAACCAGAATGAAGTATTAAATGTTTTCTTTTCATTATCCTTTTCTGAAGAGAAACGGAAAAATGCAGTTTCAAAACCAAAAGACAGCATAATATTCACAAATGAAATCAGCGCATATAAATTAGAAAATATGGCGAAATCTTTATTTTCAATCTGATTGATATATAATGGGTTAAGAATGAATAAAATCACTCTTGGCATAATGGCTCCCACGCCATATATAATTGTCTCGTTGAGAAGTTTCTTCAAAATTGAAATTTCGTGCAAATGTAAAAATTTAGAAATTGATTTCTTGTTGCAGGTATTAAAATTCATTCATAAACCTTAATTTTGTCATAAATATAAGTCTAAATAAAAGTAAATGAAGACCCTAATCAAAAATGTAAAAATCGTTAATGAAGGTCAAATATTGGAAAGTGATATTTTGATTGAAAATGATTTAATTTCTAAAATAGAAAATCAAATTACGGAAGAGGCAGATCAGGTAATTGATGGATCAGGAAAATATCTCCTTCCGGGAGTTATTGATGATCAGGTACATTTTCGAGAACCGGGACTGACGCATAAGGGGGATATAGAAAGTGAATCCAGATCTGCTATTGCGGGAGGAGTTACTAGTTTTATCGATCAGCCTAACACTGTTCCCAATGCAGTTACCCAAGACTTATTAGCGGATAAATATGAAATAGCATCTAAGAAAGCTTATGCCAATTACGGATTTATGATGGGGGGAACCAATGATAATCTGGAAGAAGTCTTAAAGACTAATCCTAGAAATGTTCCGGGAATAAAACTTTTCCTCGGATCTTCCACTGGAAACATGTTGGTTGATAATCCTGATACCTTAGAAAATATTTTCAGCAATACTAAAATGCTTATTGCGGTTCACTGTGAGGATGAGGCCACTATCAAAGCGAATACCCAGAAATATATAGATGAATACGGAGAAAATATTCCCGTGAAATTTCATCATTTGATCAGAAGTGAGGAAGCATGTTATAAATCCTCTTCCAAAGCGATAGAACTTGCGAAAAAAACAGGAGCCAGACTTCATGTTTTTCACCTGTCAACTGCGAGAGAAACCGAATTGTTCAGAAATGATATTCCGTTAAAAGATAAAAAAATTACAGCGGAAGTTTGTGTTCATCACCTTACATTCACTAATGAAGATTATGAAACAAAAGGAGCATTGATTAAATGGAATCCTGCTGTTAAAACTCAAACAGATAAAGATGGTCTTTGGGAAGCACTTTTGGATGACAGGATTGATGTAATTGCTACGGACCATGCTCCTCATACATGGGAGGAAAAGCAGAATGTATATACAAAATGTCCTTCGGGAGCTCCGTTAGTACAACACTCTTTAGTGGTTATGCTTGAAAATTATAAGAATGGAAAAATCTCGCTTGAAAAAATTGTAGAAAAAATGTGTCATAATCCGGCCATTCTTTTCAGAATTGAAAAAAGAGGTTATATCAGAGAAGGGTATAAAGCAGATTTGGTTTTGGTTGATGTCAATGAAAACTGGACGGTGGCTAAAGAAAATATTCTTTATAAATGTGGCTGGAGCCCTTTGGAGGGATCAAATTTCCATTCTAAAGTGACCCATACTTTTGTTAATGGAAATCTTGTATATGACAATGGTATAATAAATTCAGAAAAATTCGGGGAGCGTTTGCTCTTTGAAGTTCAGGAATAGATAGTAAAGGCTGCGTTTTGCAGCCTTTTTATTTTAATGATGTAGGGCTTTACATTCCTCTTCCAGGATATTGGGAATCAATAAAGGAGCATCACCCCATTTTGAAATGGTTTCACTTGGGAGAATTTTGAAATCCGGACTGCTGTAGCCACCGATTTCACCCGTTGAAATTCCCCAGACAACAGAGCTTATTTTATGATGACGGATTACATAAGAACACATTATATACGGTTCGTGAGTGGTGTACATAGTGAATCCTTCTAAGTTGCTATTAGAAGTTTGTTGTATATAATTTCGGATGACTTCGATTTCTGCATGGCGGGTAATATCTTTTTTCTGCTTTCCTGCTTCTATTCCTTCGGCGACAATTATATTGTCTTTTATCAATATGGAACCGACCGGGCTCTCTCCATTTTCTTTAGCAATCTTACCAAGTTCAATACATCGTCTCATATAGGATTCGTGATCATTCATCATGTTTATGCTTTTATTATTTCTTTGCTTTATTACTCATATGAAATGTCAGTTTTCCTCCATTCATAATTTCAGAATGAGTTAAGGTGAAATTTTTTATCTCCTTACCATTTAATATTACTTTTTCTACATACACATTTTGTGGACTTTGATTCACCGTCTCTATTTCAAAAGTTTTTCCGTTTTCTAAATGAAGAAGAGCATGATCTACAGCAGGACTTCCAATCGAGTAATTTTCGGATCCGGGAGCTACCGGATAGAATCCTAATGAGCTTAAAATATACCATGCACTCATTTGTCCCGTATCATCATTCCCACCTAATCCGTCCGGAGTTGCTTTATATTGCATCTCCAAGATATGACGAACCTGTGCCTGAGTTTTCCATGGCTGATCAGCCCAGTTGTATAAATAGGCAACATGATGAGCAGGCTCGTTTCCATGAACATATCCGCCGATAATCCCTTCTCTTGTAATATCTTCCGTATCAGCAAAAAACTCATCCGGAAGGTGCATGGTGAATAATTCATCCAGTTTTCCGGCAAACTTTTTCTTTCCTCCCATGAATTTGATCAGTTCATCCGGGTTTTGAGGAACAAAGAAGCTGTAGTTCCATGAATTTCCTTCAATGAAACCTTGCCCGTGAGTACTTAAAGCATTGAAATCTTTTTTGAAGCTCCCGTCTGCTAAACGAGGACGCATAAATCCGGTTGTCGTATCAAAATTGTTTTTCCAGTTTTCAGAACGTTTGATAAACTGATTGTAAATTTCTGTTTCTCCCAAATGTTTTGCCAGTTGAGCAATTGCCCAGTCATCATAAGCATATTCTAAGGTGTTAGAAACGGAAGTTCCATTTTTTTCAGCAGGAATATAACCCATATCTATATAAGAACCTATGCCTTCATAATCTCTTTTACTGGCTGTTTCTACACAAGCTTTTAAAGCTGCCTTCGGGTCTCCGGTATACACTCCTTTAATAATGGCATCCGCAACAAGGCTTACACTATGATAACCGCTCATACACCAGTTTTCATTGGCATAATGAGACCATACCGGCAGCATCTTCATCGAAAACTGATTATAATGAGCCATCATTGAATGTATTATATCATTATTTCTTTTAGGCTGAATGATATTAAAAAACGGATGCAGTGCACGATATGTATCCCAAAGTGAAAAGGTAGTATAGTGGGTAAAGTCTGTGGACTGATGAATATTTTGATCCAGACCTTTGTATTGCCCATTAGCATCCATATAAACAGTAGGATTAATAAAGGTATGGTACATCGCTGTATAAAAATTTGTTTTTTCAGTATCGGAACCTTTGATAACAATTCTGTTGAGTTCTTTGTTCCAGTCTTCCTGAGTTTTGGTTTTTATCTGGTCAAAAGATAAATTTCCAGTTTCTGCTTCCAGATTGTCCAAAGCATTTGTCTGGCTTACAGGGGAAATGGCCAGCCTGATTTCAATAGCTTCATTTTCATGAGTATTAAAGTCAAAATACATTTTCAGGTTTTTACCTGCAATTTCAGGGAAGTTTTTAGTCTGGTCAAATTTTCTCCAGAATCCTCCATATACTTGCTTACCATCATAATTTTTCTGTCCGTAAGATGTAAAAGGCTTGGAAAACTTCATTGCAAAATAAACTGTTCTGGTTCTTGCCCAGCCGTTAGTTTGCCTGTAACCGGTAATAGTATGGTTATTTTCTACCCGGATATAGGTCCATACATTTTTACCATCATAATTATAAATTCCTGCCATCATATCCAGAATAATGTGAGCCTGATCGGATTTTGGAAAAGTATAACGGTGAACCCCTACTCTTGTTGTGGCGGTAAGTTCAGCTAAAATATTATAATCGTCAAGTTTAACTTTATAATAACCTGCTTCAGCTTTTTCATTCTGATGAGAAAATTTGCTTCTGTAACCTGTTTCAGGATGAGAAGCTGTACCAGGATTCAATTGTAATTTTCCTATGGTAGGGATTACTAAAAAATCTCCCAAATCAGAATGTCCCGTTCCACTGAAATGAGTAGAGCTGAAACCTACGATGGTTTTGTCTTCATACCGGTAACCTGCACAGTATTTATATACTTCACCATTGTATTTTCCGTTAAGCTCATAAGAAATTGTATCTGTCTCAGGGCTGAGCTGTACCGCTCCGAAAGGTACGGTAGCTCCCGGATAGGTATGTCCCATTTTCTCAGTTCCTATTAAAGGATGGACATATTGATAAAGCTTTTCAAAATGCTGTGCCCTACAGTAAATACTAAAGAATAAAAAGGCTGAAAAAAAGTAAATTCTCGATCTTTTCATGGATATATGAATTTTAGGGGATAAAAGTAATCAAAAAAAGAAAGAATCATTATTTATTACATTTATTTATAAAGCATTCTAAGCACTATCCTCATAATATTTAGTATTTTTAGAAAAAATAAAAAATTATGAATCTATATGCTCAACCTATGTTGCGTGAAGGCGCATTAAGAGATAAAGTAGCCATTGTTACAGGAGGTGGAAGTGGCCTTGGAAAAGCAATGACCAAATATTTTCTGCAATTAGGCGCTAATGTGGTTATCACTTCAAGAAATATTGAAAAATTACGGGCGACTGCAAAAGAACTTGAAGATGAAACAGGAGGAAAAGTATTATGTGTTGCTTGCGATGTAAGAAACTGGGATGAGGTAGAAGCTATGAAAGAAGCTACTATCAAAGAATTTGGAAAAATTGATATTTTACTGAATAATGCAGCAGGAAATTTTATTTCTCCTACGGAAAGACTGACACATTCAGCATTTGATTCTATTCTGGATATTGTTTTGAAAGGAACTAAAAACTGTACACTTTCTATTGGTAAGTATTGGATTGATTCTAAAATTCCCGGAACCGTACTTAATATTGTAACTACTTATTCATGGACAGGTTCTGCATTTGTAGTACCTTCTGCCTGTGCAAAAGCGGGTGTTCTGGCAATGACCAGATCTTTGGCTGTAGAATGGGCAAAATATGGAATCCGTTTTAATGCAATTGCTCCGGGACCATTCCCTACAAAAGGTGCCTGGGATAGATTGCTTCCCGGAGATCTTCAGGAAAAATTTGATATGAAGAAAAAAGTTCCGTTAAGAAGGGTGGGAGAACATCAGGAATTAGCTAACTTAGCGGCTTATTTGGTTTCTGATTATTCTGCTTATATGAACGGAGAAGTGGTAACTATTGACGGGGGTGAATGGTTGCAGGGTGCTGGAGAATTTAATATGCTGGATGAAATTCCTTCAGAAATGTGGGATGCTTTAGAAGCTATGATTAAGGCCAAAAAGTCAAACTAAAAAGATCAATAAACTAATCGTGAAACATGAAAAAACTATTCTTTACTTTACCATTATTCTTCGCTGCTTTTGCTATGGCGCAGGATTTGAAAGTGATGAGCTTTAATATCCGGTTGCAGGTAGAATCAGATAAAGAAAATGCATGGACTGAAAGAAAGCAGGATGCCGTAGATTTATTAAATTACTATCATCCGGATTATTTCGGGGTTCAGGAAGCTTTGCCTCAACAGATGAAAGATATCAAAACCGGATTGAAGAATTATAATTATGTGGGAGTGGGAAGAGATGATGGAAAAGAGAAAGGCGAGTTTTCCGCTATATTTTATAATACGGAAAGACTGGAGGTTTTAAAATCCGGAACTTTCTGGCTTTCGGAAACTCCTGACAAACCTTCTAAAGGCTGGGATGCCGCTTATAACAGAGTATGTACCTATGCTGTTTTTAGAGATAAAAAATCAAAGAGAGAATTTCTCGCTATGAATCTACATTTTGATCATATCGGTAATATAGCAAGAGAGAAATCTGCAGGCTTAATTTTAAAGAAGATTAAAGAAATTAATCCTAAAGATCTTCCGGTTACGCTGAGCGGAGATTTCAATCTGACAGATGATACGGAACCTATCAAAATTCTTTCAGAAGGTCTACAGGACAGTTTCTACCATTCTGAAACAAAACATTACGGTCCGGTAGGAACATTTACAGATTTTAATGTAAATGAAGTTCCCAAGGAAAGGATAGATTATATTTTTGTGAAGGACCTGAAAATAAAGTCACACCGACATATTAATGACAGAAGAGAAAACTTGCTTTATCCTTCAGATCATTTTCCGGTCATTGTAGACTTACAGTTTTAAATAAAGAAAAGGCAATGTTTTATTGCCTTTTTTGTTATAATTTAATGAAACTCATAACTTATTAAAAAATAATTTAAATGAAGAAATTGGCTATAGGATTATTATTGATAGCCTCGTGGCAATTTTCGGCACAAGAACTTTATATGCCAAGAAATATTAAAAAAGCCTATGATAATGAAACGAGAGATATTTCCGGAGCTCCAGGAAAGAATTATTGGCAAAATAAAGGAGTATATAATGTTGAAGTAAAAGTAGATGCAAATACTAAAGTGGTTTCAGGGAAAGAAACTATTATTTATACCAATAACAGTCCTAATGACTTGAAAGAACTGGCCGTAAGATTTGTGAATAATCTTCATAAACCGCAGTCTCCAAGATCCGGATTTGTTTCAAAAGACTTTTTGAGTTCAGGTTTGGAGATCAAATCATTTATAGTAAACGGTGAAAAATACAATATTAACAGTGAAGATTGGGGAACTGTTGAAAAAGTGGAGCTCAACACAGTTTTACAATCAAAATCAAAATCAGAAATCAAAATAGAATGGGAATATCCTTTATCGGTTCAAAGTGGTCGCGAAGGACAGATTGATCCGCAGACATTTTATGTAGCTTATTCCTTCCCCCGCATTTCAGTATATGATGATTATAATGGATGGGATGCTGCCTCATTCAGACAGGCAGGAATTCTATAATGATTTTAATGATTATAGTTTTGCTATTTCGGCTCCTAAGAATTATGTGGTTTGGGCTACCGGTAATTTTCTCAATCCGGAAGAGGTACTTCAATCCGAATATTTAAAAAGATATAAAGCTTCTTTAAAAAGTGATAAGGTTATTCATATTGCTAATGAATCAGAGATGGAATCGGGAAAGGTTACCAAACAGAATAAATGGAATGTGTGGAAATTCAAAGCCGATCATATTACAGACTTCTGTTTTGCTTTAAGTGATCATTATGTTTGGGATGCAGCCAGTGTACAGCTGAAAACAAAAAGAGTAAGTGTGCAGGCAGGGTATAAGGCTAAAGCAAAAGATTTTGAAAATTATGTGGACTGGATGCGTTATAATATAGACTGGTTTTCCAAAAACTGGCCTGGAATAGAATATCCTTATCCTGTAATGACAGCTATTCAGGGATATGCAGATATGGAATATCCTATGATGATTAATGATACCAGTATTCCGGATGATCTTAATGATGCAAGGTTAACGGCGGATCATGAAATTGCCCATACTTATTTTCCTTTTTATATGGGAATTAATGAAACGCGCTATGCATTTATGGACGAGGGCTGGGCAACTACACTTGAATATTTGATAGGTGTTGATGAAAATGGGGAAAAGTCCGCTAAAGAGTTTTACAAAGACTTTAGAGTGAAAAAATGGATCAATGATCCGTCTGCCGAACAGGATCAGCCTATTATTACAATGAGTACACAGGTAAGTGGATCCGGCTACGGGAATAATTCCTATGTAAAATCATCTTTATCTTATCTTGCTTTAAAGGATTATCTTGGAGATGATTTATTTAAAAAAGCCTTACATCATTATATGAATAATTGGAACGGAAAGCATCCTATTCCCTGGGATTTCTTTTATTCCATAAATACAGGATCAGGCAAAAACCTTAATTGGTTTTGGAATAACTGGTTTTATAGCAATAATTATATAGATTTAAAAATAAGTAATATCTCACAAGAGAACAATCTGCTTACTGTAAATATAGAAAATGTAGGTGGTTTTGTTGTTCCCTTTGATGTGATAATGACTTATAATGATAATTCTACAGAAAAACTTCATTTTACGCCTTCGGTATGGGAGAAAAATCAAAAGAGATCTCATCTTACAATTCCTATTATAAAAGAAGTAAAATCAGTAACATTAGATGGAGGGCTATTTATGGACTATACGCCGGAAGATAATACAAAATTTATATAACAAAGAAAATCCTGAGACTTACTCAGGATTTTTTATTTCAATTTATAGATTATAAAACTCTAAGTCCGGCTCTTGCTCCGGATGAAGCCACTACCGATTGCATCCTTACTCTTTGTCCTGCAGAAAACATAAACATAGCTGCATCATTTACGTAATCCATATAATTCATAAACATAACAGATCTTGATACGCCTCCGCATACTTGATAAAGAGGATAGCTTGGCTGTCCACTATTATCTGCCTGTTGAGTAGGTGTATCATCTACAAGGTCATTTCCGCAATAAGCATCTCCCCAAATATGTCTTAGGTTCAAATAATGCCCTACTTCATGAGTAGCTGTTCTTCCTAAATTGAAGGGGGCTGTTGCTCCCGTTTTTCCAAAAAACTGAGTTGCAATTACCACTCCGTCATTCCAGGCGCCAGCAGATTCAGGGAAAGTAGCAAACCCTAAAGTGATGCCTCTTGTACTTGCAATTGTACCTACTAACCATATGTTGAGATAATTAGAGGGGGTAGTTGCATCTATTCCTCCCTGAGAGGATTGTTTCATTGTATGTCCCGTCCAGCTGGTTTTTGTTGAAGATTTTCTTACTATATTAGCTAAGCGGAATTTTATTTTTGTATCATTAGCTTTTACAGATTGAAATTCTGTAGGGACTTTGTTGGCATCACTATTAATTCCTCCAAAGTCCGCATTGAGTACTGCAATTTGTTCTGCTATTCTTGCATCAGAAATGTTTTCTGCTGAAGTTCTGTAAATAACATTTACCACAACAGGAATTTCTATAGTTCCGTCTGCAAGTACTTTTCCTGCCTGTAGTTTTTTGATGAAGTTATCCGTATTTGCTTCTAGTGCATTCATTTTTTGTACCAGTTCCGGATTGCTCTGCAAATCTTGCTTGCGTATTTCATCCGAAATACAGGTTCTCTTATTAGCCATATTGGCTGAAGTTGAAGTAGTCAGAGTGTTTGGTGATTCTTCTGTTTGGTTTGAAATGGTATCATTATTACAAGATGATACAAGCCCTAGAAAAAGAATCGTAAATAATAGTTTTTTCATGTGTTAATATTTTATTGATGAAATGTGAATATATAATTTATTTTTGATATAATTTTAGTTATATATTAATATTTTATTTAAAATTAACTAAATGAATGAACTATAATGTTTATTTTATTCTTTATTTATGGGTTTTTATGGGGAATATATGGGAAAATAACTTTTGCTATGTATTGCATTTAATTATTAAGCAAATCCATTTTTAATAGCGAATACAGCCAGACCTACACGGGTTTTAAGATCTAGTTTCTCACAAAGCTGATCACGGTAACTTTCAACGGTTCTTGGGCTACAGCACATTTTATCAGCGATTTCTTTGTAGCTTAATTCCGTAACTGTATATTTTAAAAATTCTTTTTCCCTTTCAGATATCTTTACAGTAAGTTCTGGAGTATCATTATTGAGAGTTGATAATATAATGCGGGAAGCCCACTCCGGGTAAAAGAAGCCTTCATTGTCTAATCTTGTAAGAGCTGTTTCCAAATCTTTTGGATGGGTATTTTTTAACAGATACCCCTTAGCTCCGTTTTTAATCATCCTGATTACACTTTTATCGTCTCCCTGCATGCTGAGGGCCATTACTTTTATTCCTGGATGCTTGTCTTTTATCCATGACATTGTTTCAAACCCGTCCATGATAGGCATGCTGATATCCAAAAGGATGATATCGGGAATTTTTTGGTCGTTTTCAAATTTTTGTATAAGATCTTTTCCGTTTTCACAAACATAGATCACTTCAAAATCCTGGAAATTATCAATAATTCCTTCTAATGCTTTTGCTATAAGTATATGATCATCTACAATGACAATGCTTTTTTTCATGATTATTTTTTTAAAATAATTGTTAGACAAGTTCCTTGACTAGGTTTGCTATCCAGACTAAAGTCTGCTCCTATGATTTCTGCTCTGTTTTTCATATTGGTTAAACCTATTCCATTGGAAGAAGAGGAAGAAAGATCAAAGCCGATCCCGTCATCCTGAATTTTTAGTTCCCATAAGGTTTCTTCCGAGGTATTCAGGGTAATCCGGATATTCTCACATTGAGCATGTTTAATACTGTTTTGTATAAATTCCTGCGTAATTCTTAATAAAACATTTTTATGGACAAATCCCAGATCAAGGTGTTCAAAATTATGCTGAAAGCTTATATTACAGCGTTTAAACAGATTGGAATTATCCACTTCTTCCTGAATTAAAGTAATGATTCCCTTCTGATTGATTTTGTCATCAGTTAATGTCTTGGAAAGACTTCTAAGGTCCTGCAGGGACTGATTGATAATCTGAGAAACCTGTTCTATTCTTTCTGTAACCTGAGGTACTTTATTTTCGTGTAATAGTTGCTGGGTATATAGACTTACCAAAGTTAACTTTTGTCCTATATTATCATGAAGTTCCCTGCCTATCTGCTGCATCGTTATCCGCTGTATTTCAAGCTGGGTGGCAAGAATCTCTTTTTGATGAATTTCATTTTTTATTTCAATTTCATTCAGGTATTCTTTTTTCCGCAGTTTGTACTTATTGATGTAGATAAGAACCGCAACAACAAATAATACAAAGAACAGATTAAATAGAATAATGGTTATGAATAGCTCTGTTTTCCCCATATGAATGAAATTGAGAATAGTAAATACATGATGATTCCTGAAATCAGAAAATAATTAAAATAAATATTCCATATTTCCATGTGCTCTAAAAGCAGGAAATAAAAAGTCCAAAATGGTAATGTTCCTATATAAAACAAGGTAACTCCGAGATTAATATAAAACATCCTGTTTTTTTTGAAATGAAGAATATTGGCAGAGTTAATCTGTTTGTAATATTCCATGATTACCAGAATCATTAAAAGGAAGCTTCCAAAAGTATAATTAAAAGAAAAAATTATTTTCCTTTTTTCGAAAAATAATTCATTAGGAATGAAAGAGAGCAGATAAATGGAAGATAATATGAAAAATAGCTTCTTTTTATCCAGAGACTTTACAGCATATAACCAATAGAGAAATAAAAACTGAACTGGAATTACGAAATAGTTATAATATTTAGATTTATCAAATGAAATAAAATTACCTCCCCATTTACCAAATACTTCACACAGGAAAATAAAAATTAAGTAGAATACAAAGAACTTCCAATATTGTCCCTTTACACGGTTATAAGACAAAAGCGCAATAGCCATTGCCAGACCTTCTGAAAAAAGCATACTTTCACTTAATAAATTTTGGAAATCAGACATTGTATTCTACTTGATAGTGTTATTTGTTAATATAATTCTACACTAGAATCATTAGGAGGAATAAGTTGTCCGTGATTCTGAGCCAAACTTTCTTCAACAACACGCGAGGTTACAGTAGCTGCTGCCTTAGGTGTACTTGTTGTTTTAAGAGCTCCAGAATTTAAAGGGTTAAAATCGAAGTTGAGGTTTTCTCTGTTGATGGTAGGTACCATTACGAGAGTATGCTTGCCTGCATATTCTTTATCAATAGTTTGTCCTTTCATAATGTCCCAATCTTCAGCTTTTGGATAGGCGGCAAAATAAAATCTAAGCCCAAGTTCTTTATCCGTAATATTCGGATCTATTTTTTTTGTTTCAGATTCTACATCAGCAATAAGCTTTTTTAAAGTAGGCAGATCAAACCAGATAGAGTGGGAATCGCTCATGTTTAATTCCTTATTGATTACTGCCAGTTGGTTTTTTTTGTAATTGTCTATCATATTCTTGATAAGACTGTTAACAATAGTGTTGGGGGTAACACTTTTTTCAGATGATTGATCTTCGTTCATAACTTTTGGTTTTATATATTGAGAATTGTAATATGCAAATTTCGGAAAAAAAACAAGTTAAAATACAGTGTTTTCACTGTTAATTATTAGTGTTTTTACGGATTGCTTTTTATTTCTTATCTATTTAAGAAAAGAGTTTAAATAAAATAAGTACCGCAGATTTTGAGTCTACGGCACTTATCTTAAAATTAATATATGAAAAAAAACTACTTAGTTATTCCGTTGGTCGGAAAACCAATCCTGTTTCCTCAAAATAATCCAAGGTGATTCTATTTCCGTCATTCACCGTACCGGCAAGAATTTCTCGGGATAGTTTATTTAAAACTTCCTGTTGGATCACTCTTTTCAGAGGTCTTGCACCAAATACAGGATCATATCCTTTGTTCATCAGATAATCAACGGCATCCTGAGTAAAGGTCATAATGATATTACGTTTTGCCAGCATATCATTGAATCCTCTTAATTGGTACTGAACTATTTTTCCAATTTCTTTTTTTCTTAATGGCTGGAAAAGAACCACTTCATCAATTCTGTTCAGGAACTCAGGACGTAGAGTTTGTTTCAAGAGATCGAACACTTCATCTTTTGTTTTACCTACAATTTCATCCTGGTTTTCATCGGTAATATTTTCAAAGTTTTCCTGAATTAAATGAGATCCTAAATTGGATGTCATAATAATAATGGAGTTTTTAAAATTTACTACACGACCTTTGTTATCAGTGAGACGGCCATCATCCAATACCTGAAGCAATGTATTAAATACATCAGGATGGGCTTTTTCTATCTCGTCCAGAAGTACTACGGAGTATGGTCTTCTCCTTACTGCCTCAGTTAATTGGCCGCCTTCATCATATCCTACGTATCCCGGAGGCGCACCTACCAATCTTGAAACACTGTGACGTTCCTGATATTCACTCATATCAATTCTGGTCATATTGTTTTCATCATCGAATAGGAATTCTGCAAGTGCTTTTGCTAATTCGGTTTTACCTACCCCGGTTGTTCCTAAGAACAGGAAGGATCCGATAGGTTTTTTATCATCGCTTAGTCCCGCTCTGTTTCTTCTGATCGCATCTGCTACAGCCTGAATAGCTTCATCCTGTCCTACAACACGATGGTGAAGTTCGGCTTCAAGATTTAATAATTTTTCTCTTTCGGACTGTAAAAGCTTCGTTACAGGAATTCCTGTCCATTTAGCAATAACTTCAGAGATGTTTTCAGAAGTAACTTCTTCTTTGATCAATTCATTCTGATGATTTTGCATTTCCAGCTCAAGTTTCTGTAAAGCATCCTCCTTTTCTTTGATTTTGCCATACTGGATTTCTGCTACTTTAGCATAATCTCCAGCTCTTGAAGCTCTTTCTGCTTCCAGCTTTAAAGCTTCAATATCTTTTTTGATCTGAGTAAGATCTTCACTTTTTTGTTTTTCTTTTAACCATTTGGCATTGATCTCATTTCTCTGTTCAGAAATTTTTGCAATGTCTTCTTTTAAATGGTCTATTTTTGTTTGGTTTCCTTCTCTTGAGATGGCGGCCAATTCAATTTCCAGTTGCATTAATTTTCTGTCCAGAACATCCAGTTCTTCCGGTTTTGAATTGATTTCCATTCTCAGTTTTGCAGAAGCTTCATCGATAAGGTCAATTGCTTTGTCCGGTAAGAATCTGTCTGAAATATATCGTTGAGACATTTCTACAGCAGCGATGATTGCTTCGTCTTTAATCCTTACTTTATGGTGAGCTTCATATTTATCTTTAATACCTCTTAATATAGAGATGGCAGATTCAGTATCCGGTTCCTCTACCATTACTTTTTGGAAACGACGCTCCAGCGCTTTATCCTTTTCGAAATATTTTTGATACTCGTTAAGTGTTGTTGCACCTACAGCTCTTAATTCACCTCTTGCTAAAGCAGGCTTTAAGATGTTGGCTGCATCCATGGCTCCTTCACCACCTCCTGCCCCTACAAGAGTATGGATTTCATCGATAAAAAGAATGATCTGTCCGTCAGATTTAATCACTTCGTTCACAACAGATTTCAAACGTTCTTCAAATTCTCCTTTATATTTGGCACCTGCAATCAATGCACCCATATCTAATGAGTACAGTGTTTTGTCCATCAGGTTCTCCGGAACATCCCCATTGATTATTCTATGGGCTATTCCTTCTGCAATAGCAGTTTTACCAACTCCCGGTTCACCAATCAGGATAGGATTATTTTTAGTCCTTCTTGAAAGGATCTGAAGAACTCTTCTGATTTCTTCATCACGTCCGATTACCGGATCTAGTTTTCCTTCGGCTGCTAATTCATTAAAGTTTTTAGCATATTTATTTAAGGACTGGTAAGTTTCTTCTGAACTGGCAGAAGTTGCTTTACTTCCTTTTCTTAATTCTTTGATTCCTCCCTCCAAAAGATTTTTGGTTACTCCCATATCTTTCAGCATTTTGGATACTTCTGAACCAGTTTCCAAAAGAGCCAGCCATAAATGTTCAATCGTTACATATTCATCACCCATTTTTTTAGCAATATTGGGAGCATCTAATAAAATCTTATTAGCAGATTGTGAAAGATAAATATTACCACCTTCTACTTTGGGTAGCTTTTCAATATTTTCACGGTTACGCTCTCTTACTAAATGGGCATCTGCTTCTGATTTCTTAAGTAAGAACGGAGAAATATTTTCATCCACCTGAAAAATCCCTTCAAGTAAATGTTGAGGTTCAATACTCTGGTTGCCAAATTCCATAGCAGTCTGTTGGGCTGCCTGGATGGCTTCTTGTGATTTTACAGTATATTGGTTTAAGTTCATATTTTTGCAATTATTTGTTTAAGTTTATTTTTCCTAAAAACACTAAGAAACCAAATTTTCAGGCTTAGTTTCTTAATGCCATCAATTATTTATCATTTAATTCAAGGCGTATAACGCAAAAATTGTTCAATTACTAAATTTATAAAAAAATACGTCAAAATTTCCGATTTATGCATTTTTAACGTAAAATTAACTTGACAAAATTTCCGATTTTTAGAATCTCTATATGGGTAAGATTAATTATTTTTGTAATGCATATGGAGCTTAAAGAGAAACAAAAAAAAATATTGGAAGAAGCGATTGAGCTTTTTAAGGAAAAAGGCTATTTGGGTAGCTCTGTTAGGGATCTGGCTAATAAATTAAATATCAAAGCCGCTTCCTTATACGCTCACATCAGATCTAAAGAGGTTCTACTTGAATGGATCTGTTTTGGAATTGCCCATGAGTTTTTTATGGAACTTCAGCTTGTGAAAAATACAAATGTTCCTCCCAAAGAAAAATTAGACTTATTTATTAATAAACATTTATCTGTAGTTCTTAAAAACCCGGATGTTACCCATATTTATTCCAATGAATGGAAGCATTTGGAAGAAAGAAGTTCTGAATTTGTAGAATTGAGAAAAAAATATCAATCAGAAGTTGAAAATTTAATAATTGAGATCTACAGAGCGGAAAAATGGGAATTAAAATCGCCGGATTTTACCACAAAATTTATTCTTCATACCCTAAATAATTCTTATTTCTGGTTTAAAAAAAATCCAGACTCATCTCTCGAAATCATTGATGAAATCAGGGAAAAAATCTTATATGGCTTATTAGGAAAAAAGTAAAACA
>NZ_JALAHD010000171.1 GCF_022712095.1 Chryseobacterium sp.
ATGAAGAAGAAAGTGCTTTCTATACTGTCATTATCAGCCATACTATGGACAAATGCACAGCAAAAAGATTCTCTTAATCAGGAAAAAATAGAAGAAGTTGTTATTACAGGGCAGTATAAACAGCAATCCATCAATAAATCCATTTATAAAGTTGAAGTGATTGATGCACAACAAATTAAGAATATGGCTGTTACCAATGTAGCTGAAGTTCTTAATCAAAATCTTAATATTCTGATAGAGCCTAACAAAGATTCAGGGAACTCCAGTGCGAATATCCTGGGCCTGAGTGGGGCATATACTAAAATTCTTATTGATAACATTCCGGTTGTAAGTGATGAAGGAATGGGAAACTTAGTAGACCTTTCTAAAATCAATGTAAATAATGTTGAACGTATTGAAGTGGTAAAAGGTGCCATGGGAGTAGAGTATGGAAATAATGCCCTTGCCGGTGTTATCAATATTATTACCAAGAAAAATTATGGCAAAAAATTTAACGCTATAGTTTCTATACAGGAAGAAACGGTCAATAAAGATTATGATTGGTTTAAAAAAGGGAATGGTCGCCACATCCAATATCTTAATTTAGGATACAGGATTAATGATAACTGGTCCGTTTCTGCTGATATTAACCATAATGATTTTCAGGGTTATAAAGGAGACTATAAAGGTTATAAATATTTTACTGAGAATAATGACGGTAAACGTGGTTATGACTGGCAGCCAAAAGATCAGCTGACGACTAACGGAGCCATTCGTTATAATAAAAATGAAACAAGTTTTTTCTATAAAGTTAATTTCCTGACCGAAAAGGTTAATTATTATAATCCTTTGGTAGAAGAATTATATTTAGGAGGAGGAAGCAGAACCTATACTTCTAATGATACGGACTACACGACAAAAAGATGGATTCATCAGTTTAATATTCAGACCAAATTAGGAAGAATCAATTATAATGGTGATTTCTCTTATCAGTCACAGGAAAGAAAATATCAGGATTATCTGTATGATGTTCCTAACAGACAGGAATTGTCAAGAGATACAAAGCAAACCTATTATAAATCTGATGTATTGTATTCAAGAGGGATGTTCAGCAATTTTTTGAATAATGAAAAAATCAATTTCCAGTTAGGATATGAATTAGACAGGACAAAAGGTTTTGCAAGTTCTACTACCGGATTATTTGGAAGCGATAACTTGGAAAGAACGATATTTAATTATGCTAATTTCCTTTCTGCGGAATGGATTGTGAATGACTGGTTCTCACTACGTCCCGGATTAAGGTTGGTATTAAGCGATAAATTTGATTCCCAGTACAATTATTCTGCTACTGCAAGATTCAAAACTTCGGAAAGATCGGATTTACGGGCGGTATTCGGAACTGCGAATAGGTTTCCCACCTATGATGAGCTTTATACTTATATGGTCGACAGTAACCATGATATAAGAGGAAATGAAAATCTAAAACCGGAGACAGGATATTCTACAGCCTTGTTTTGGGATTATGGGTTGAAAAATACAGGAGGATGGGTATTTAATTTTAGCCTTTCAGGAATGTATCTGGATGTCAAAGACAGAATTGAAAGCGTAGTTATTAGCAACAGCCCTTTACGTTATACTTACTTGAACGTAGACAATTATAAATCCTTATTGTTCGGAGGAGGGGTTAATGTTAGAAAAGGAGATTTATCTGTGAATGCAGGAGTCTCTGTTATGGGAATCTCTCAGGTATTGAATACCGGAAATATTACTTCACCGGATGATTTCAACTATTATGCGGAAGCTAATCTGGCAGCTAATTATACTTTGCCATCTACAAAAACATTATTTGCCCTTTACTATAAATATACAGGGAAACAGAAAAAGTATACCCATCAATCCGATGCCAGTGATCCTTTAGATCCGGGACAGTATTATTTAGGTGAAATAGGGGATTATAATATGCTGAATTTTACAGTCAGCCAGCCATTCTTCAAAAACCATCTCGAATTAAGCTTAGGAATCAAAAACATTTTTGATGTTACAAGCGTATCAAATACCACACTTGCCGGAGATGGACATAATGCTGCGACCGGTAGTCAGAATCTATTCTATGGCAGAAGCTATTTTGCCAGATTAAATTATAATTTTTAAAGCTTCTTACAATGAAAAAAATACTGTTTAGTCTTTTAGTGGCCATTTCTTTTGTTTCACAATCCTGTATTAATGATAACGAAGATGCGGTTGCTGTATCTCCCACTGATGGAGCTGTCATTAACCCTGATGTAGGAGGAGCTACAGAACCTAATCAGGTTTGGTTTGATCTGGGAACTGGAACGGAAACTCTTAATCAAAGAACGGATTGGGATCTTGCCTTTTATTCTGGAAATGAATTTAAAGTAGTGATGAATTCATCCATTATGATGGCAGCAGGCAAAATTTCAGGAGCTACAGATATTGATGTTGTAAAAGAATCTGATGTTACTGCTTTAATGACTCAGGTGCAGGTTGCCAATTTTAATCCTTCAAATGTAGCTTATATCGATGATGTTAACGGGAATTTTCCTTCAGGTTCTACAGCTATTGAAGAAGTTCTGTCCACCGATTCTGAAAATGGAATTTATTTACTGAATATGGGACATAACATTTATACGGGTTCAGTGGCGACTGGTTCGGTAACGACAAGCGGTGATAGCAGAGGATGGATGAAAATCCAGGTGGTAAGGTCAGGAAACGGATATAAAATAAAATATGCCGGTTTGAATGATACAAGCCACAAGGAGTTAACCATTACTAAAAATACTGCTTATAATTTCAATTTTGTAAGCCTGGTAAATAATTCCGAAATATTTATACAGCCTGAAAAGAAAAAATGGGATATCTGTTTCACTGTATTTACTAATATTATTACAGGAGCAGGAAGTTATGTATATGCTGACTTTGTTACCACGAATATTATGGGAGGGGTTGGAGCTTATCAGGTAACAGTAGCTTCAACTGAGTCAGGAGTGGAAGCTTACAATAATTTTACCGCTTCGGATATAGATCAGTCTAAGTTTGAGTATACAGACCAGCGTGTAATCGGAGCTAATTGGAGAAATCCTGTAGGAACCAACGGACTCGAAACATACGGAGACCGTTTCTATGTAATCAGAGATGCTGAAGGGTACTACTTCAAACTAAGATTTACCAGAATGACAAGTACCGATGGAGAAAGAGGAAGACCTCAGTTCGAATACAAACCTTTATAAAATCAATAAAAGTATATACATGAAAAAATTAATCTTAGTAGCGTCAATGCTTATTGCAGTGTATTCTTGTAAAAAAGCGGATGCAAAATCAGAAAATAATACAGAAGTTACAGCTTCATCTGAAGCACCAAAAACAAGTAATAAAATAGTTACCCTTAGTGGTGGAATTACAGAGATTGTAAGTGCATTAGGGCATGAAAGTGAAATTGTAGGAACAGATGTTACCAGTACATATCCCGAAAGTCTAAAAGCTACAGCTAAAGACCTAGGGCATGTAAGGTCTATGACTATTGAGCCGATCATGGCTGTGAATCCCACTCTAATTCTGGCTTCAGATAAAGATATCAACCCCGAATTATTAGGTAAAATACAGTCCTCAGGAATTCAGACGGAGATTTTTAACCAGGAATATTCTGTAGAAGGAACTAAGAAGTTGATCGAGCAGGTTGCTAAAGCTATAGGAAACACAGATTATCAGAAACTGAATAATAAGATCGATGAAGATATGAAGCAGGTTCAGCCTATTGCTAAAAAGCCTAAAGTATTATTTATCTATGCAAGAGGAAATAATCTGATGGTAGCGGGTAAAAATACACCGATGGAAAAATTGATCGGTCTTGCGGGAGGAGAAAATGCAATCAATGATTTTGAAGACTTTAAGCCGCTTACTCCTGAAGCTGTGGTAAAAGCAAATCCAGATGTGTTATTTTTCTTTACAAGTGGATTACAGGGAGCCGGAGGAAATGAAGGAGTTCTTAAAATGCCGGGAGTTTCACAAACCAATGCCGGCAAAAATAAAAATATCATAGCAATGGATGGAGGTCTGGTTTCGAGTTTCGGACCGAGATTGGGGGAAGCTGTAGCAGGACTAAATAAATTATTAATTGAAAGCGCAAAGTAAACTATACTTTTATTTAACAATAAGTGCCGTACTGCTTGTAGCTATAGCAGTGCTGGCACTTAATACCGGAGTTTATGATTTCGGCGGTGTTTCTCCGTTTACCATATTAGGGAGGTTCATACAAGGTGATCCCGATTTATCCTTAAGCGATAAATATGTGATCTGGGACGTTCGGACAGCGAGAATCATCATGGCCATTTTAATAGGAAGTATGCTTGCCGTCTCAGGAACCGGATTACAGGGCCTTTTTAAAAACCCTTTGGCGACGGGAGATCTGATCGGTCTTACTTCAGGGGCTACCTTATTAGCAGCAGTCAGTATTGTTTTGGGAGGGCATTTCAGAGAATATCTTCCTGAAGCTTTACAGTTTTCACTTACAGGGATTTCTGCATTTATAGGTGCCTTATTATCCATGATGCTGGTCTATAGGATTTCAACGAGCAGCGGGAAAACCAATGTAGTGATGATGCTTTTATCCGGAGTTGCCATTACAGCTATAGGATTTGCGATTACAGGTTTTTTAATTTATATATCAAAAGATGAACAGCTGAGAGACCTTACTTTCTGGAATCTGGGAAGTCTGGCAGCAGCTACCTGGATGAAGAATTTAGTATTGGTTATTGTTTTAATAATCTCTTATATAGTTTTGCTTCCAAAGGGAAAAGCACTGAATGCCATGATGCTGGGTGAGAAAGATGCTCAACATTTAGGGATCAATGTAGAAAGACTGAAGAAACAGATCATCATACTTACTGCCCTGATGGTGGGAACATGTGTTGCATTTTCAGGAACAATCGGCTTTGTAGGACTCATTGTCCCTTATATTCTGAGATTGTTATTTAAATCCAATTATACATTTATCTTACCGCTTTCAGCGGTTTGTGGAAGCATATTGCTCCTGTTGGCAGATACTTTCAGCAGAAGTATAGTAGAGCCTTCGGAATTGCCGATCGGGATTCTTACCGCTTTAATGGTAGGACCTATATTTATTGTGATTTTGATCAAATTTAAAAAGGCATTATAATGATAAAGGCACATCAGATTAATTATAAACATAAAGATTTCCATATTCTGGAAGGAGTGGATATTTCTTTGGAATACGGTAAATTTTTAGCTATTGTAGGGCCTAACGGTGCCGGGAAATCGAGCTTATTAAGTATTCTGGCCCATGAAGTGAAGCAGGGAAAGCAGCAGATTTTGTTTAAAGATAAGCCTATTGACCAATGGGATATCCTAGAGCTTTCAAAAAATAAGGCCAAATTTTCACAGCATAACAGCAATGATATTCCTTTGCAGGTAAAAGATGTAGTATTGATGGGGCGTTACCCTTACTTTGATGCCCAACCGGGAAAAGAAGATCTGGAAGCCATGAATAATATGATGTATGAGACCGATGTTTATCATTTGAAGGACCGCGATTACAATACTTTATCGGGAGGAGAGAAGCAGCGTGTACATCTTTCAAGAGTTATGGCTCAGCTTCAGAATGAAATTGCCCATAAATTATTGTTTTTGGATGAACCTCTTAATAATCTGGATATTAAGCACCAGTATAAAGCATTAGAAATAATTAAAAAGTTTACCAGAAAGGCAAATAGTGCAATAGTTGTTTTACACGATCTCAATTTAGCCGCACAGTTTGCCGATAAGATTTTATTAATGAAATCCGGAAGAGTTGCCGCTTATGGAAACCCGGAAGAGGTTTTTACATCTGAGATTATCAGTGAGGCATACAACTTTCCCTGTTCGATATTTAAACATCCGGTTTCGGATAACCCACTCATTATTTTTGGATAACCATGGAAAAAGAAAAACTAAAACTATTGGCCTACAACCTTGCCAATCCGCAGGGAGAAAAGGGAATTGAGGTAGCTGAAATGATGAATACTACCAATATAGGAATGACACAGGAAAGTGTTAAAGCCCTTTTAATAGAAGATAACGAATCTGTTCTAGAAATAGGACATGGAAATGCAGGACATCTGAAAGGTATTCTTGATAGAGCAAAAAATCTCCGTTATACAGGAATTGATATCTCTGAAACGATGTATAATGAGGCAGTCAGGCTTAATAAAGAATATAAAAACCAGTCTGAGTTTATTTTGTATGACGGTGAGCAACTTCCCTTTGGAGATAAAGTATTTGACAAAATATTTACCGTAAATACCGTTTATTTCTGGAAAAATCCTGTTAATTTTTTAAATGAAATCTACAGGGTGCTAAAGGATAGCGGAACATTTGTTCTGACCTTGGGGCAAAAAGAATTTATGAAAACACTTCCGTTTACTGAATTTGATTTTACGTTGTATACAAATAAAGAAATAGAAGAAGTAGTTTCAAAAACCTATTTTAAAAGAATGAAAATCTCAGAAAAAGAAGAAGAGATACCAAGTAAAACAGGAAAAGAAAAAATAAAAAGAATTTATACAGTTTTAACCATAAAAAAATAAAATAGTAATGAGTACACTTATTAATGGATTAAAAGAAAAGTGGGAAAACCTGAAAGCAGAAAACCCGCATTTGAGAATAAGAAATGCAGCAGCACAATTGGGAGTAAGTGAAGCGGAGCTATTGACTACGAATGTTGGAGAAGGAGTAACGGTACTTAAACCCGAATTTCAGAATATATTATTGGATGTAGAACAGCTGGGAAAAGTAATGGCCCTTACACGCAATGACGAATGCGTACACGAGAGAAAAGGAGTTTATCTGAACGGTGACTTCAGCAGTCCTCATGCGCAGCTTTTCGTAGGAGAAGATATTGATTTGAGAATATTCATTAATCATTGGAAATATGCTTTTGCAGTATTAGAAGGTGATAAAAAGAGTATTCAGTTCTTTGGAAAAGACGGATTGGCTCTTCATAAAATTTATTTAACTAAAGACAGTAACGAACAGGCTTTCGATGCTTTGGTAAATAAATTTAAAGCTAACGATCAGGAGCAGACTTTTACATTTGAAGCTATAGCGCCTAAAGCTGAAGAAAAACCAGATGCAGAGGTAGATGTGGAAGGATTCCAGAAAGCATGGAGAGAGCTTAAAGATACTCATGATTTCTTCATGATGACCAGAAAATTCGGAGTAACAAGAACGCAGGCTCTTAGACTGGCACCTCAAGGATTTGCTACTAAAATTGACAATTCTAAAGTAGTGAACATTCTTGAAGATGCTTCAGAAAGCAACGTGCCCATCATGATTTTCGTGGGTAACAGAGGGATTCTCCAGATTCATACCGGAGAAGTGAAAAAAACACTTTGGCACCAGCAATGGTTTAATGTGATGGACCCTGATTTTAACCTGCATTTGGATGTAACAAAAATTGCAGAATCATGGATCGTTAAAAAACCAACTGAAGACGGGGAGGTAACAGCTATTGAAGTATTTAATAAGGAAGGTGATTTCATCGCTCAGATCTTTGGAAAAAGAAAACCGGGAATTCCTGAATTACAGGAATGGAAAGATCTTGTGGCCGGTTTAGAAAAATAAACAGTTAGATTAATCGAATAAGGCCGTTTTGTGATCATTCAAAGCGGTCTTTTTTTTATTTTTATAAAAATTTTGAATATGAAAAACGGACTCCTTATAATATTATTGTCGATTTTTGGATCTGTACAGGCTCAGAACTTTAAAGCTTATCAGTTTTATGATAAAAAAGGGAAAGAAATAAAAACAGATAAATTGATTAAGGAGCTGGCGGAGTATGATGTGATCTTTTTTGGAGAGCTTCATAATAATTCCATTGTTCATTGGCTACAGCTGAAAATTACAGAATCCTTATATGAAAAGAAAAACGGTCAGATTATTTTAGGAGCTGAAATGTTTGAAAGAGATAATCAGCCTCAGTTAACTCAATATCTTAATGGAAAAATAGATGCTGAAAACCTGAAAGATTCTGTACGTCTCTGGAATAATTATACAACAGATTATAAGCCGCTTGTTGATTTTGCTAAAAATAAAAAGCTGAATTTTATAGCCACTAATATTCCAAGAAGGTATGCCTCCCAAACAGCAAAAGAAGGGCTGGAATCATTAAATACACTGAGTGAAAAAGATAAATCTTATATTGCAGAATTGCCTATAAAAGTTACACTGGATACACCAGGATATCCGGAAATGAAAGCAATGATGGGAGATCATGCGGAAGGAACCAAAGTAATGAACTTTATTTCTGCTCAGGCAACAAAAGATGCAACAATGGCAGAATCTATTCTGAGAAATATCCGGCCCGGAAAGACTTTTATCCACTATAACGGAAACTATCACAGTAAAGAATATGGAGGCATTTATTGGTATATCAAACAGAGAAATCCGGATCTTAAAATGGCAGTGATCTCCGTATTTGAATCAGATGCCCCTGAATTGAGTACACCTAAAAAAGACTATATACCTACAGAGTTTAATCTGGTTATTCCTTCGGATATGACTAAGACTTTTTAAAAGGTTTTTTACTCTCGTAGATTTAGCAGGTAATACAGATCTTTCTTGAAATAAAAATATATAGATACCAAAAGTTAATATTCGGTTTTTGTAATCAAAATTTAAACACTTATTTATCAGGTCTGTGTTATCTGCGAGAACAAAAAAATTAAAACACAATATCTATCTTTGCAAAACATACAAGGAAAATGAAGAAATTATCTATTCTATTACTATTATCTATAGGGATTATAAATGCCCAGAAACTCACTTCCCGGGAACTTTCAATTATCAATCAGAACGATATCAATACAGCATTACCTATATATCAGACGACAAATGATAATCAGCACAAAACGCTTTTAAGCCTGTCATCTGAAATTGACCCTATAGATCCCAATACGGCAACATTGGTGAAAAGAATGAAACTTTCTCTTCAGTCCACAGATGGAGGAGTAGGAATTGCCGCCCCACAAGTGGGAATTAATAGAAAAATTATTTGGGTTCAGCGTTTCGATAAAGAGGGAAACCCTTTAGAATATTTTATCAATCCGGTAATTGTATGGAGATCCGAATTACAGAACTTAGGCCCCGAAGGGGATTTATCCATTCCTGATTTCAGAGATCAGTTTTACAGAAGTAAAGCTATTCAGGTGGAATATGTAGATCTTAAGGGACAGAAATATAATGAAATGATAGAAGGCTTTACAGCAATTATTTTTCAGCATGAAGTAGATCATCTTTTTGGAATACTTATTTCTGATAAGAAAGAAAAAGAAAAAAATGATTCATATTTAAGAGTGGATGCTTATGAGAAAGTAAAATCTGAATAATAAAAAAGAAGGAGATTATTAAAATATAATCTCCTTCTTTTATTATGAGAAAATAATATGTTTAATTATTATTGGTTACGGATAAGGTAACTTCAATATTGTTCCTTGTAGCATTGGAATAAGGACAAACCTGATGAGCTTTTTCCGTTAATTCCCGAGCTTCTTCAATGGAAACTCCCGGAATATTTACTTTCAGATTAGCAGAAAGTCCAAAACCATTGTCGACTTTTCCAAGGCTTATTTCTGCTGTCACACTGGTTTCTCCTGTTTTTATCTTAGCAGTATTGATTACCAGGTTTAATGCGCTGTCGAAGCAAGCTGAATAACCGGCAGCGAATAGCATTTCCGGATTCATATAATCATCATTGGCTCCGCCTAAAGCTTTAGGCATTCTTACATCAATATCTAAAACCCCGTTATCACTTTTTACATGTCCGTTTCTTCCGCCCTTTGCAGTTGCGCTGATGCTATACATTGTTTTCATAAACTGATTTTATTTGTTTATTTGACTCAAAATTCTTTGAATGATTTGCTTAAATTCTATTAAATCTTCTTTTTGAATGCCCGTTTTTTCCTGAATTATACCAGGGATTTCACAGGCCTTTTCTTTCAGTCCCTTTCCCGTAGGTGTAAGAAATATTTCTACAACTCTTTCATCTTCCTTTTTTCTTTTTCGTATAATAAATCCTTTCCCTTCCAGTCGCTTTAAAAGTGGGGTTAAGGTACCGCTGTCCAGAAGTAACTTTTCTCCGATATTACTTACGGTAAGACCATCATTTTCCCATAGAACCATTAAAACAAGGTATTGGGAATAAGTAATATCCAACAGTTCTTCAAGGATAGGACGATAAAGCGCTGTAATCTCCTTAGCTATAGCATACAAGGGGAAACATAGCTGATTATCCAATTTTAAAACTTCTGATTTATCCATAGAAATTTAATAGCGAAGACTTAAATTATTTTTTAATGATGAACTCTTCCATAGGAACACGGACCTTTTTCATAGAAGACAGCCAGTCATTTTTTTCATCTCTGTAACCTAAATAAAGAAGGCTTACACTTTTTAATCCTAATTCTTTCAAATTAAGAATCTGATCTACCACCTCATTGCTGAATCCTTCTGCCGGAGTACTGTCAATTCTAAGCTCAGCAGCCTGAGCCATTGCTAATCCCAATGCAATATAAGTCTGGCGGGCAGTATGGGCAAAGTGCTGTTCAGGAGTCTGTGCGCCGTATATTGCCTTGATCTTATCTGTATAACTACTGAATCGCCCTCTTGGTAATTCTCTTACATCCGTATGATGATCATAAACTTTGTCGATTTTCTCATCAGAATAACTGTCCCAAGCAGCAAATACTAAAACGTGGGAACAGTCTCTCATCACTTCAGGATTCAATGCTCCATCCACCATTTTTTCTTTTAATTCCTGATTTTCCACTACGATAACACGGAAAGGCTGCAATCCGGATGAAGTAGGAGCTAATCTTGCAACTTCTAAAATTTTATTTAAATCCTGTTCTGCAACTTTTTTTGACGGATCATAAGCTTTTACAGCATGTCTCCAATTTAAATCTTCTATTAATGACATTTTTTCTTTTTTAATGATTATAATTACAAGGCAAATGTATGACAAAATTTAATTGTGTGCAATTTAATTTTAAAAAATTTAATTTGTGAAAAAATAAAAAACACTTCTTTTACATTGAAGTGTTTTAATTTCTTTAGTTATGCTTTACAATCTCTGCTTCAAAAACTTCCATGAAATGCTTTCTGATCTTGGATTTAATATCTTCCACTTCTTCAGGAGTCAGATCTCTTTCCAGTTCTCTTTTCATAGAAGTGACTTGTTTATCCTGAATACCACAAGGAATGATATACTCAAAATATCTCATATCCGTATTCACATTTAAAGCAAAACCATGTAGAGTTACCCATCTGGAAGCTTTTACACCCATAGCACAGATTTTACGGGCGTAGGGTTTTCCTACGTCCAGCCAAACACCTGTTTCCCCTTTGGAACGCTCTCCTTTAAGTCCGTATTCAGCAATTGTCCTGATGATCACCTCTTCCAGGTTTCTCATATATAAATGAATATCCGTAAAGAAATTTTCAAGATCCAGAATAGGATAACCTACAATCTGTCCAAATCCATGATAAGTAATATCACCACCACGATTGGTTTTTACATAGGTTGCCTCTATTTCTTTTAACTTATCACTTCCGGCAAGCATATTTTCTTCGTGTCCGCTTTTTCCCAATGTATACACATGAGGATGCTCTACGAAAAGCAAATGATTGGAAGTTGTAATATGCTGCTCAGCAGGTAAGTCTCGGTTCTTTATTTTAGTATCAATAATATCTTTCATCAGTTTTTCCTGATAATCCCATGCGGGCTGATATTCTTTAATACCTAAATCTTCAAATTCAACGACTTTATTCTGATTTGTATTCATACCTTTTATTGATATACAAATTTAGTGAATTTTAGTCTTGTATGGAATGTATAAAATCTATTGCACTTTTTCTCCAGTCTTTATCCTGTAAAAGAATATTGACAAAAGCAGTTCCTATAATTCCTCCGTCCGCTTTTTCTGTCACATTTTTGAAGTCTTCTTTAGATTTAATTCCAAAACCGATCATTACCGGATTTTTTAAAGGAAGATTAGCCAGTCTGTTAAGGTATTCTTCATTTTTCAGAACAACATTTTCTTTCCCTGTGGTGGAGGAAGAGCTTACGGCATATAAAAATCCTGAGCTCAGTGAATCTAAATATTGTATTCTTTCATTTGAGGTTTCAGGTGTTACCAAAAACGTAAAATTAAGATTGTATTTTTCTAGGACTTTCTGATAATTTTTTTCGAATTCAATAGGAGGGAGGTCGGGAATAATCAAGCCGGAAACGCCGCTCTCCGAACATTCCTTACAGAAATTTTCAAAGCCGAAACTTAAAACCGGATTGATATACCCCATAAGAATAACCGGAATACTGATTTCCTGTTTTATGGTTTTCAATTGTGAAAATAACTTTTCAATGGTCATTCCATTTTTAAGTGCCATTTCATGT
This sequence comes from Chryseobacterium sp., assembly GCF_022712095.1. Lineage (GTDB taxonomy): Bacteria > Bacteroidota > Bacteroidia > Flavobacteriales > Weeksellaceae > Chryseobacterium. The sequence continues at coordinate 12,443 of NZ_JALAHD010000171.1, forward strand.
GCCTTTTGAATAACCGGACCATCCGCAACAGGATCGGAATAAGGCATTCCTATTTCCATCATATCCGCTCCGGCATCCTGGATTAGTTTCATGATTTCGGGAGTATTTGCCAGTTCGGGAACTCCTGCTGTGAAATATATATTTAGCTTTTTCATTTTTTATTGTATTAATGTATGGATGTAAAATGTATTCTTGAAATTCACAGGCTCATAAGTTTTTATCTTCTGATTTAAAGCCATTTTATAGGAATACTTTTTACATATTTTTCAGATACGTTTCCATATCCTTATCACCACGTCCGCTCAGGCAGATTACTACCACATCATTTTCATTAAATTTCTTCTGCTCTAAAACAGCAAGAGCATGAGCACTTTCCAGCGCAGGAATAATTCCTTCCAGTTTTGTTAATTCAAATGCTGCTTTTAAAGCCTGATCATCATTGATACTGAAAAATTCAGCACGGTTTTCTTTATGTAAATGAGCATGGAAAGGGCCTATTCCCGGATAATCAAGTCCCGCAGAGATTGAATGCGGTTCAATCACCTGCCCGTCTTTAGTTTGCATGACAAGACTCTTGCTACCATGTAATACTCCTAAAGTTCCCAAAAAAGTAGTCGCTGCTGATTTCCCAGAATCAATTCCCAATCCTCCGGCTTCGGCTGCTATGATCTTCACATTTTCTTCATTAACGAAATGATAGAAAGTTCCTGCAGCATTACTTCCGCCTCCCACGCATGCAATTACATAATCAGGAGTCTCCCGGCCGATCTGCTCGTGAAGCTGTTCTTTGATCTCTTTGGAAATGATACTTTGAAACCTTGCCACCAGATCCGGAAAAGGATGAGGGCCTACCACACTTCCGATAACGTAATGGGTGGTCACCGGATTATTGATCCAGTCTCTTAATGCTTCGTTAACAGCATCTTTTAAAGTTTTAGATCCGGATGTTGCCGCTATTACTTCCGCTCCGAGCATCTTCATGCGGGCTACATTGGGGGCCTGTCTCTGGATATCCACTTCTCCCATATACACAATACATTTAAGGCCAAGCAGTGCACATGCTGTTGCAGTAGCAACTCCATGTTGTCCGGCTCCGGTTTCAGCAATAATCCTGTTTTTTCCAAGACGTTTTGCTAAAAGAACCTGTCCCAGTGCATTATTGATTTTATGGGCACCAGTATGGTTAAGGTCTTCTCTTTTTAAGTATACTTTAGTATGATATTTTTTGCTTAGGTTTTTTGAAAAATAAAGAGGAGTAGCACGGCCTACATAATTTTTCAGCAGGTCCTGATATTCTTTCTGGAATTCTTCAGATTCTATGATTCCAAGATAATTTTTTTGTAGCTCTTCCACATTCGGATAAAGCATTTCAGGGATAAAAGCTCCGCCGAATTCTCCATAATATCCGTTGTCGTCTGGGTTTTTATAATTCATTTTGTAATTTTTTTAATAAATCTAAACTGCTTTGGTATTGTTGACTTTTAATGGAGTCATTTTGGTATAGAAGTTCTATTTTATTATTTAAATCCGTTAAAGCTGATAAATTTAATTTTGAATGATACATAGAGATAGCAAACTCTAAATTATCAATCAGATAATAAGAATCAAATTTTTCATAAGAGCAGAATATCTTACAATAAAGCCTTCCCAAGTCATAGTTGATTTGGGCTTTAACGTTACTGTTTAATATTTTATCGGCAATGATAACGAGATAATAACTGTCCCACTGATTGATATTTTCAAAAAAATATTGAATATCATCGGGCTTGAAATTTTTTAAAATACGAGTAAATTCCGATAAGTATTCCTCATTCCAGTCTCGGATATTATTGTTTTTATCGACTATAAAATTGTATAGACGTTCAACATTCTCATTATTAAATGAGGGGTGGTGTAATATTAATGTGTTGTAAAAAGAATTTTTTAATGATTTTATTTTCATTAAGTTCATTAAATTGAGTTTGATAGGTTAGATTTAAAAGCTTTTATTGTTTCTATATTTTTAATTCCTGGTTCAGTTTCAAACTTTGAATTAATATCAAGCGCGAACGGTTGCTGTACCAGAATTTTAATATCTTTTATATTATCTTCCGAAATTCCTCCGCTTAAAAAATAAGGTAGAGGAATCTCGAACTCATTGAGCAAAGACCAGTCGAATTGTTTTCCGGTTCCTCCAAAGGCTTTACTGTCTGTATCAAAAAGAAGATAATCTATTGTATTTTTAATGAGATTAATCGAACTGATTAATCCTTCTATATGTTTATTGTCAGGTGTTTGTTGTCCGATTCTGACTACTTTAATAATTTTAATTTCAGGATTTAATTTTTGTCTTAATTCTGAAATATAAGTTTCATTTTCATCTCCATGAAGCTGGATATACTTAAGTTTTGCTTTTTCTGCATATTCAACAATAGTTTCAATATATTCATTGACAAAAACTCCGACTTTGCCTGTGTGATTAACATCCGCAATACTATGTAATTCTAGATGACTAAGCACATATCTGGGTGATTTTGGATAAAATATAAACCCTAAAAAATCGGTATTCAAAGAAATAAGTTCTTCAATCTGGGAAATTTGGCTCAAACCGCAGACTTTGAGATTAATACTATGCTGATCGGTATTTTGGTGAGGCATCATAGCTTTTAATTCTTAGAGATTATAAACATACATTTGAAATAAATTCTTCAAATGCCTTTCCCGGATTTGGATTTTTCATGAAATATTCGCCCATGAGAAAACCGTCAAATCCCTGTTCTTTTAAATATTGGAAATCTTTAACACTGTAAATTCCGCTTTCTGCGACCGATAAAGTATTTTTTGGTAACTGATTTTTCAATTGTACGGAATGCTGCAGGTCTACCTTGAAATCCTTTAGGTTTCTGTTATTAATTCCTACCAGGTCCACGGCTGAATTATAATGTCGTAACTCTTCCTCCGTATGAATTTCCAATAAAACTTCTATACCAAGCTGGTGGGCAAGCTCTGTAAATTCTGAAACCTGAACAGGTGAAAGACAAGCGGCAATTAATAAAACAACATCGGCACCAATGCTTTTGGCTTCATAAAACTGGTATTCGTCGACCATGAAATCTTTCCTGAGAATAGGAATATGAATTTGCTCTCTCACATTCATAATATCATGAAAAGAACCTCCGAAAAAATCTTTATCCGTAAGTATGGAGATTCCGCTTGCTCCTGATTTTTCATAAGAAGAAGTTACTTCAAAAGGACTTGCCTGATCATTGATAATTCCTTTGGATGGAGATTGTCTTTTAAACTCAGCAATAATTCCGCTTTTGTTTTTGATGGATTCTTTTAAAGAAAGAGTTTTCCTTTCAAAAAAATAAGATTCTTTTAAAGCTTCTATGGAAATAGTAGATTTAGAATAAAGTATTTCTTCTTTTTTTCTTTCAATGATGGTGTCCAGTATGGTCATAATCGTGTTTTGTTTTTAAATAATCTAATTTCTGATTAGCTGAAGGCTTCTCAGCGCTTTTCCACTTTCCAGACTTTCCTTTGCAGATAATAAAGCCTGATCATACTCCCCGTATTTTCCAGTATGATGCAGTGCTATAGCTGCATTGGCCAATACAACAGCATTTTGTTGCTCAGTTCCGTTGCCTTCCAAAATATCCATGAAAATTTTTGCAGACTCTTTAGGTGTATTTCCCCCTTTTATGCTTTCCGGAGCCACAGCCTGAAATCCTAAATCTTCAGCAGAATAAATACTTTCTCCCTCCTTGGAAATAATCTTACTGTCCTGTGTTAAGCTGATTTCATCATATCCGTCCAGCCCGTGAACCAGAATAAAATTTCTCTGATCCTTTTGTAAAAGATATTGGTAAATCCTTGCTATCTCCAAATTGTAAACACCGATCACCGAAAACTGGGGTTTAACCGGATTAACCAACGGACCCAACAGATTAAAGAAAGTTCTCAGTCCTAAAGCTTTTCGCAGTGCTCCTACTGACTTTAAAGCAGGGTGGAAATAAGGAGCATGAAGAAAACAGATATTGGCTTTTTCAAGATTCTCATTCAGCAGATCGGAATTATCCGTGAAATGATATCCCAATTCCTCCATAACATTGGACGATCCGGTAATAGTTGATGCTCCGTAATTTCCATGTTTAGTAACTTTCTGTCCGGCACCGGCCACAACAAAGCAGGCAAGGGTGGAAATATTGATTGTGTTTTTCCCATCACCACCGGTTCCTACAATATCAACCGTTTCATTCGTATGAAGATTGACGGGAATAGCCATTTGAAGAAGCGCTTCCCTGAATCCTTCCAGTTCATCAAGGCTAATATTACGCATGAGGAAAATACTTATAAAAGAGGCTACTTCCGTGGTATTGAATTTATTTTGAGCAATTTCAATCATAATAGCCTTTGCTTCTGATTTGGACAATGTATTATGGTTAAAAAGGTATTGCAGAATTTCTTTCATCTTTGAAGTTTTAATAAGATTAGTTTAATAAAAAATTTCTGATAATCGTCTCTCCATCAGGAGTCAGGATACTTTCAGGGTGAAACTGTACGCCATGTACATCATAAGTTGTATGTTGTAGCGCCATGATCATTCCATCTTTATCAACAGCAGTGATTTCCAGTTCGGCTGGAAAACCTTCTGGATTAACAGCCCAGCTGTGATATCTTCCTACTTCTAATGGCCCGGGTAAGTTTTTGAAAAGCTTTGTGTCTTCTTTTAAAAGATCTGCTGAAGTAGCTACCCCATGGAATATTTCTGAAAGATTAATTAAATTACCTCCAAAAGCCTCGGCAATAGCCTGCTGTCCCAAACAGACACCAAGAATACTTTTTGTAGGAGCATATTTTTTGATCACCTCCAAAAGGATGCCGGCTTCATCCGGAATTCCGGGGCCGGGAGAAAGAACGATTTTATCGTACTTTTCAATCTCTTCCAATGAAATTTTGTCATTTCGGAATACATCAACTTTTTCATTCAAAACTCTTTCAATGATCTGAACAAGATTATAAGTGAAGCTATCGTAATTGTCAAAAACTAATGTTTTCATAATGTGTGTATAAAATAGGTAACAGATAATTATCTGATGGTTGTTGCTTTTTGAACGGCTTTTTTTAGCGCGTTCAGTTTATTGTTTACTTCCTGAAGTTCACTTTCCGGCTTAGATTTAGCTACCAGTCCGGCTCCGGCCTGATAATACAGTGTATTATTTTTACTCAGGAAGGTACGGATCATGATCGCCTGATTGCAGTCTCCATTCAGTCCGACAATACCGATACATCCGCCATAATACCCCCGTGAATCTTTTTCATATTGATTGATAAGCTCCAATGCTCTGTATTTCGGAGCTCCGCTTAATGTACCCTGAGGAAAAGTTGCCGATACCATTTCAAAAGGATTGGTTTCCGCAGGTAATTCTGCGGTGACTTCACTTACCATATGGATTACATGAGAAAAAAGCTGAATTTCTTTAAGCTTGGTAACATTTACATTTTTTCCCAACTTTCCAAGATCATTTCTTGCCAGATCCACTAACATTGTATGTTCCGCGTTTTCTTTAGGGTCATTTTTTAATTCTTCAATAGAGCGTAAATCGGTTTCCAAATGTCCGGTTCTTTTGAAAGTTCCTGCAATAGGGTGGATGATTGCTTTATTATCCTTTATAATGAGTTGGCTTTCGGGACTGGAACCGAATAATTTATAATTACCGTAATCAAAAAAGAATAGGTAAGGTGAAGGATTGATATTTCTTAAAGCACGGTATACATTGAACTCGTCACCTTGGAATCTCTGTTCAAACCGCCTGCTCAAAACCAATTGGAAAACATCGCCCCGCATACAATGCTTCTGAGCGGTTTTTACCAGTTCGAGATAATCTTCATCCGTAATATTGGAGCTTTCTTCACCCTTTGTTTCAAAAGGATAAACTACCGATGTCTTATTCTTAATTAAATTTTCAAGGGTATGCAGTTCAGACTTTAATCCTTCAACCTCATTTTCAATAATGTGCATTTCATCATTGTAATGATTAATGGCAATGACGTACTGATAAATTCTATATCGGAGAATAGGAATTTCAACTTCCTTACTTTGTGGCTTAAAATCTATATTTTCAAAAAACTGTACTGCTTCAAAACTGGTATATCCAAAAAGACTCTGAGCCACTTCTTCTACAGAATCCTGAGCTTTATTGGTAAAAAATGCTTTGGAGAACTGTTGCAGAAGGTCAGGGATTTTTTGCTCACCTATGGATTGTTTGATAGGTTCTTCATTAGGAAATTTAACTTCAAACTCTTCCAGGTTTTTTACTTCTATTCCGGCTATAGCATTAATGGCTATAAAAGAAAAATTGTTATCTATATGCTTGGAGTCTGAGCTTTCCAGTAAAACGGTATCTCTGAATTTATCCCTGATCTGTAAATAAATGTTCATTGGGGTTTGAAGATCACCCAATGTTTTTTTTGATGAGGTTGTTATAATAATTTTTTTATTGAACATTGTTTTGTTTTTATTTTTCGACATAAAAAAAGACTTCAACGGATTTCGTCAAAGTCTTTTATATATTTTGATAGTAATATTCCAGCTGAATGTTAGCAACAAGATAATAGCTTCAGACCCGACGAAGAGTTTGAATGCCACCACCAAATATTATTGTTACTTGAATTAAAC
>NZ_JALAHD010000172.1 GCF_022712095.1 Chryseobacterium sp.
ATAAAAAGATGATTCGATTTTTATCTTTTGTTTTCTTTTTCCTTTTCAGCACTCAGCTTATTTATGCTCAAGATGAAAGAATACAATTAAATATTACCGTTCACAATGAAAATAATGTTGGCCTAAAGGGTGCTTCCGTTATAGTAGACGGGTCAGATCCTTCCATTACCAACAGCAATGGAGTGACAAGTTTTTCTGTAACAAAAGGTAAACATTCTATTAAAATCATTCATTCTCAATATCAGGAGAAGGAACTTCATATTAATCTATCTTCCAGCAGGAATATATCTCTTCAGCTTCAATCTGAAAACAAACTCGAAGAAGTTGTCATAACAGCAAGGGAAGGCAAAGGATTAACAAGTAAATCAATCATTAACAAGCAGGCTATGGAGCATCTACAGCCTTCAAGCTTCACAGATCTACTGGAACTCCTTCCCGGGGGATTAGCTAGGGATCCATCTTTAACTTCTGTTAATAAGCCTCTTATTCGCGAAAACACAGACGGTCCGTCCGGCTATAATACATCTTCTCTCGGAATTCAGTTTATGATCGATGACAATATCTGGAATTCTAATGCAGATATGCAGGTTTCTTCCGATACTTCTCATATGCTTTCTGCAGATAACGCAAGAAACACCACCACTACCGGAGTAGATATGAGAACTTTATCTACTAATGACATTGAAAAAGTGGAAGTAATCCGTGGAATCCCTTCAGCTGCTTATGGCGACCTTACTTCAGGCTTAATCAAAATAGAACGTAAGGTAGGAAATACCCCACTACAGGCAAGATTCAAAGCAGACGGCTTCAGTAAACAATATTATGTAAGTAAAGGATTTCAACTGACGAAAGACTGGCAGCTTACTGCCAGTGCAGATTTACTGGATGCTAAAATAGATCCGCGTAATGAATTTGAGAATTATCAAAGAATAACGGCCTCCATACGTTCCAAGAAGAAATCGACGCTTTGGTCCCGTCCTTTGGAATGGAGATCCAATCTTGATTTATCCAACAACGTAGATAAGAAAAAATATGATCCGGATACTGGCTATCCTACTATTGATAAGTACAACTCCACCAATACCAGAATCAGCCTAACCAATAATTTCATTTATCTTTTAGATGACAAAGCTTTCTTTAATAAAATAACCCTTAATACTGCTATCAGACAAGGGTTTGATAAAATAGATCAGATAAAACTTGTCCAACAGTCAGGGCCACGTTCTATTTCATTAGCTACAGAGCAAGGAGAAAATGTAGGGATTTTCCCGGCCCTTCGTTATGTTTCCAATTTCACCACAGATGGTAAACCATTAGACATTACAGGCCTTTTCCAAATCAATGGAAACAGAAAAACAGGTCCTTTAAGCCATGCCTATGAAGCAGGGATCGACTGGCGCTACTCTAAGAACAACGGCAAAGGACAACAGTATGACTTACAAACTCCTCCTACTGCAACAATGACTACAAGACCGAGAGCCTATGATGATATCCCTGCATCTCAACTTCTTTCAGCATTTTTGGGAGACCAAATCAGTTATACAGCCAATGAACATAAGTTCACGCTATACGCAGGATTAAGATTTTCTAAACAAATGGGAGTGGATAAATCTTATTCCATCAGCAAGCAGGTTTTTACCGAACCAAGGATTAATTTTCAATATAGTCTTCCTCAGCTGATGATTAACAACTGTCCGTTAAAGACCGATATTACTTTAGGATATGGTATCTTTTATAAGCAGCCTACTTTAATGATGATGTACCCAAATAAAAAATATTGGGACTATACTCAGCTAAATTATTATCACAATGATGAACAGTACCGTTATGTTAACTTTATGACGTATGTGCAGTCACTGGAAAACAAAAATATTACAGCAGCTAAAAATGTAAAAACTGAAGCAAGGTTAGATGTAAGCTATAGAAATCACAATTTCTTCATTTCTTATTTTAAAGAAGATATGAAAAACGGTTTCAGAAGCACTGCATATTATGTGACTCATTCTTACAAACAATACGATGCAAGCCAGGTTGATCTTTCTCAATGGAACAATGGTCCTGACCTTACCAATCTGTCTTATACACTGATGAAAAACTTCGGTTCTTACACCATAACAGAGAATGGAAGCGCCACGTTAAAAAACGGAATAGAATTCGGTTATAGCTCACCAAGAATCAAATCTATCAATACAAGATTCACACTTACCGGAGCTTGGTTCAGAACCCAATACAGAAATACTATTCCGGTTCAGGAGAAACCAAGTGTTTCTATAGGGACTGACCCATTTCCTTATGTAGGAATTTATCAGAGTGATTATGGTTACATTAATTCCAATTTAAATTATAACCTTTTCATTGACACCTATCTGCCTAATCTAGATCTTACAATCTCGGCATCACTACAGGGAACTTTATTTGATCACAGAAAAAGAGATCACAGAATAGCAGAACCTACATCCTATTTTGATATGGATGGAAATGTATACACATTTACTGAAGCGGATAAAGATGATATATATAAGCAATGGCTGGTAAGAAATGTATCCGTTACAGACAACCTTGCCACCAAGTATACTTTTAATATCAATGGAAATTTAAAAATTACCAAAAGTATTTACAAATCATTGTGTACTTCCATGTTTGTAAACAGACTCTTCAACTATTACAGCCCTTATTACAATAATGGAATTAAAGTTCAAAGGAAAGGAGAATATGCTCCCTACTTCGGAATGGAACTGAATTACAATTTTTAAGATAACAAATTAAATATATAAAAAGACATGAAAAAAAGAGTTTTACTATTAAGTTTGGCAGCAATGATGGCTACATTTACTGTAACCTCATGCTCCAGTGACGATGATTTTGGTGTGGAAGCTGCTCAAAGCGGAGTTCTTACTTTATCTTTCTCAGGGAACAATATCATGAATTACAAATCTTTAGAAATAGAAATTCAGGAAATTAATACAGGAGCAATTGTTAAGCAAACCATAGAAAATACAAACTCTTATTCTTTCAATTTAGCTTATGGTTCTTATAAAATCATTGTTAATGGTACAGTAATAACCACAGATAATGAAGAAATAGCTGTGGGAGCTCAGGCACAAACAGATATCACAACAGCAGCCACCAATTTAAACATTCCTTTATTTGTAAAAGAATTCTACGATGATTTCATTTTTGAAGAAGTATTCTTTACCGGAATTAAAACAGCAGATGGAAAAGTTTACAATTCAGGACGTTATTTTAAATTAACCAACAATACTGACAAAATATTATATGCTGATAAACTGATCATAGGACAGTCTGAATTCCTTACTACTGATGATAAAAACCCTACTCCTTATAACGTTAATCAGTCATTTGCTGTAAAAGGAGTAATGGTACTACCTGGTAACGGCACAGATTATCCGGTACAGCCTGGTGACTTTATTGTAATTGCTGATAATGCAATTAACCACAAACAAAACACCAGCAATGCTTATGACCTGCATAATGCAGATTTCGAATTCCCGTCTACTAACCCTAGTTTAGGACAGGTAGATAATCCGGATGTACCGAATGTTGATGTAATCTACACTCAGATGACCTATAACATGTTCTTCTTACATAACAGAGGGTTTGAAAGTTATGTTATCGCACGTTTCCCGGCAGGAGAGACATCAACAACATTCTTAACCAATCATAAATACAATTATCAATATACCAACAGCGCAGGAAATATCACTTCTAAAAGTGCTTATGAAATCCCTAACTCATGGATCATAGATGCGGTAAACAACAGTGTGGCTGCTAAATTTGTACATACACTAACTTCTGCAGGTTTAGATGCTGGATGGACTGCATGCGGAACTATCGACAGTGATGATACCCGTTTCGGTAAATCAGTAAGACGTAAAGTTTTAGGACAAATGGAAAATGGTAAAAATATTTATATGGATACCAATAATTCTACCAACGACTTTGTAAAGGATTCACAGCCAAGTTTTATCAATGGCATTGTACACTAAAATCTCTTTTAAGGAACTTTATACTCCGTTATGTCTAAATTAAAGAATTCTTTCTGCCTATTACTGATAACTTTCCTGGGAACAGCTTCGGCTCAGGCTCAGGACAGTATTAAGTTATTCAATAAGATTAACGATCAATACAGTACTGAAAGAGATTTTAAAAATAATTTCTATTATAATCCGGCTGCTATGTCGGATTATAGTTCTTCTTCATTTTCAGAGTTCAGCATTAATTATCATGATGACAAACAAAAAGTATATCGTGAACAATTAGGTGCCGGAGAAAAAGGATTAAAAATAAGTGCTCAATCCTTCCAAAAGCTAAGTCCTAACCGAGCAGTTTGGGGAAGTGCAAGCTATGAAAATTTAAAAACACGTTCTATAAAATGGAATGAAAATCTGGATTTCGACCGTATTGCACCCTATGTAGTTGCTGATTCTATTGGCGGAAACTCCAATCTGGAACGCTATAAGTTTTCAGGAGGATATGCACAGACAATGAATCGCTGGACACTCGGAATTGAAGCCGGTTATTTAGCTCAGCTAGGATACAGATCGAAGGATCCCAGAAATAAGAATACTACTTCTGACCTATCTGTAAATACCGGAGTTAATTATAAAGTTTACAAAGAATATGAAGTAGGCATTTTCGCAGAAATCAACAAATATACCCAAAACAGTTCTCTTACTTTTGTAAGCGAACTGGGACAGCCGTTTGTTTACCAAATGGTAGGTTTTGGATACTCCAATTACTTTTTTAACGGAGGTGCTCCCAATGTTGTTTATGAAGAATTAGGATATAAAGTAGGAGCCCAGATCTCCAATAAACAAGGAAAAGATTTCTATATACGTGCCCTGGGAGGCAAATCCAATAATGTAAAAAGCATAAGTTCATCCATTTACTTGGACACATCGGATCTGGAAAATAAAATGGGTACAATCGAAGGTGCCAAGTTTTTCAATATCCAGAACCATCGATTAGGAATTTTAGCCAGCTATTCAGGATCCATAAAAACAGGATCTGAATATGGATATTCATCCAATACCCAGATTACGCAGCAGATTTTTAAAAGAAAGGCATACCGCAAAGAAGACTATATTTCCTCTATTAAAGGATTCTATCAATATAATCAGGAAAACTTTTCTGTTACAGCAATTCCATTCTTTAGTTATCAGGAAATTAAGGAAAGAAGGCTTTATCCTTCCACCGGTCAAAAATTCGAATATACCTGTATAGGTATTAATCTGGATTACCGACAGCAAATAAAGGAAAACCAGGTTATCAGTTTGCAACCTTATTTATCCAAAAGAATCGTCAATAAATCCATCAACGCCTTACATTCAGATACACCCCCTGCTATAACTACATGGATCATGCAGGATTATCTGTTTCAAAGCAGCGATATTACAACCGTAGGAGGTTCTTTACGTTATGACATTAAATTAGAGAAACTGCCAGCTTTCTTTGTAAGTGCACAATGGCAGTCACAGAAAATTCAGAAAAAAAATAATAACTTTATCGGCGCAAGTCTGGGAATAACATTTTAGATCATGAAAAGAGGTATTTTAGGGATATTTATTTTAACGTTCTTTTTTTTATTCAGCTTTACAACAAAGGTTAATCGGGAATTATCGGAGATTCAGGATCCAACTATAAAAGACATTGTAAACAGCTATAAGAAAGCAATCACAGAGTGGCCAAAACCAGATATTGATTATGGTGTGGAATGGAAAGAATTTTCCCCTATTAAAAGTGACAGCAATTTTTTTGCTGACCAGGACCGCCCCAATGTCATTCTGGGTAAAATGCTTTTCTTTGATCCTAAATTATCCAAATCCAGCCAGGTTTCATGCAGCACCTGCCATGATCCGGAAATGGGATGGTCAGACCGCAGACGCGTAGCATTAGGTAACGATCATCTTTTGGGGGAAAGAAACTCCATTTCTTTATATAATATTGCCCAACGACAATCATTCTTTTGGGATGGCAGGGCAAAAACTCTGGAAGAACAGGCTTCAGGTCCTTTGGGAGCACATAACGAAATGGCAATGGACGTAAACACCTTACCTCAAAAAATCAGTCAGATTAAGTCATATAAAGAGCTTTTCCAAAATGCTTATGGTGATGATAAAATTACTTATGACAGAATCGTAAAAGCTATTGCTGATTTTCAGAGAACTATTAAAAGCCAGCGAAGCCGTTTCGATAAATTTTTAGAAGGAAAATACAACGCTTTGTCTGATGAAGAAATATACGGAATGCATATTTTCAGAACAAAGGCCCGCTGTATGAACTGCCACAACGGACAGTATCTAACTGATGAATCTTTTCATAATATAGGGCTTACTTATTACAAAAGAAAATATGAAGATCTTGGTCTTTATAATACCACTAAAAAAGCAGAAGACGTAGGCAAATTCAAAACACCTCAATTAAGAGATTTAATGTTGACCCAACCATGGATGCATAACGGTCTGTTTAATGATCTGGAAGGGATTGTGAATATGTACAACAGTGGAATGCACATGATTGATCCAAGCCCTGAAAAAAAACAAGCGGATCCTCTTTATCCGGTTACCGACCCATTATTAAAACCTTTAAATCTTAACAAAGAAGAAACCAAAGCTCTCGTTGCCTTTTTAGAATCCCTGTCCGGAACTAAATACAAAATGAGGAGACCTGAGTTCCCTGTAGAATAATTCTAAAATATATTTAAATTTATTTGCACTGATACTCAGTGTATTAAAAAAATAACCTATTTTAGCTATTAACGAATATTAGATCGTTTTAATTTTAAAACACAATAATATGAAAATAGCCATTATAGGAGCCGGAAATATGGGTTTATCCTTTTCAAAGTCTTTTTTGAAATATGATCTTATAAAACCAGAGAATTTACATCTCATCACCAGAAATTCTGACAAATTACCCCGGATTTCAGAAGCTTTTCCATCTTCTCAAATCTCATTATTTAAAGATGTCAGAGAATTAGATGCTGATCTTATTATCCTTGCTGTAAAGCCTCAGGATTTCCAATTGGTTGCCGATAGTTTTCAGTTTTCCCTCCAGGAAGGACAAATGATACTTTCCATTATGGCAGGAATTACCATTGAAAAAATCCAAAAGGCACTCCATCATCAGCTTGTGGTAAGAGCTATGCCGAACTCTCCTACCCTTTTGGGAATGGGGATTACTGGGTATACTTCTGCAGAAGGAATTCCTTTCGGGAAACTTATTATTATCGAAAGACTACTAAACAGTACAGGCAGATCTGTTTATCTTGAAAATGAAGAACTTCTGGATGGAGTTACAGCATTATCAGGAAGCGGTCCCGCTTATTTCTATTATATTGTGGATGCTATGATTCAGGCCGGAATAGAAATGGGAATTGAAGAAAATCTTTCCAAGCTTTTTGTAAAACAGACCATGCTTGGAGCCTATCACCTTATTAATAATTCAGAGAAGAATCTGGGAGAATTAATCCAGGATGTTGCATCAAAAGGAGGAACAACAGAAGCTGCATTAAAAACATTTGAAGAAAATAAATTTAAAGAAATCCTGAAAAAGGGAATTTTAAACGCTGAAAAACGCGCTCAGGAACTGAATGGTTAATCTAAAGCTACAATTAATTTAAAATCAATCACAGCATATAAAATCAACAATTTATAAGTCTCAATATCGTGATTTTTAAGATTCTAATCACTATTTTTGTGGCTGTAATCATAAGCAATAAACTAATCAATAATCATGAAACCTAGAAGAAAGGGAAATGCTGGTATGCCTCATGCTGTACCGCATTTCTTTAACACCGTTGGGGGAAAATGGAAAATGTCCATTCTCTACTTTATCAGTAAAGATATCAACCACTTTAACATCTTGCTGAAAACAATACCTTCAATCAACAGGCAAGTGCTGCTCACTCAGCTGAAAGAACTGGAACAGGATCAAATCATCAAAAAGACAATCCTTCCACAAACACCTGAAAAAGTTTTTTTTCAGCTTACTGAACAAGGAAAAGATCTATTACCCATTATCATGATGATGCAACACTGGGATTAAAAAGAGAAGACTCAAAATCATATAATTACACTTTGATTTTGAGTTTCTTTTTACAAGTCATATTTTTGTTCTTTATTTGATTTCAATGAAATACATTTTACTCACCCTCATCTCCGCGATGTTACTATCTGTATCATGGCCTACTTATGGTGTACCGTTCTTTATATTTTTTGCTCTGGTTCCTCTTTTAATGATGGAGCATGATATTTCTAAATTTTCAGCAATCAAAAGAAAAGGATGGGCAGTTTTCGGGCTTTCCTACATTTGTTTTGTCATATGGAATATAGTAACTACCGGTTGGTTATATGGGTCCAAAAATCCTGATGGAAGTCATTCCCTTATGGCAGTATTATTTCCTGTTTTAATCAATTCTTTGCTGTATTCCCTAGTATTCCAGTTATACCATTGGTATAAGAATGCACAGGGCACTTATTGGGGGTTTGCTTTTTTTATTGCCATCTGGATGAGCTTTGAAAAATTTCATATGACCTGGGAACTGACATGGCCCTGGCTGAACCTTGGGAATGTATTTTCAGAATATCCAAAACTGATTCAGTGGTATGACACATTGGGAGCAACGGGAGGAAGTTTCTGGATTTTAGTTGTTAATGTGTTTATATTCTACTCATTAAGAGTCTGGGAAGCAGGACGAAAAAGAAAAGAATTGATCAAAAATGTTTCCATCATTGCAGGGTTAATTATTTTACCCATGGTTATTTCTATTTTTAAATATAATAACTTCAATGAAAAACCTATTGGACAAGTCAATGTATTGATGTTGCAGCCAGACCTTGATCCTTATGCCGAAAAATACTCCAAAGACAGTCTTACCATTGAAAATGATCTGCTAACTCTCGCTGAACAAAATTCAAAAGGGAAGATAGATTATTATATAGCTCCCGAAACAGCGATTCCCGGAAGAGGTTCGCTCTCTGAAACCGGTTTTGAAAAAAGTTTTCTGTTAAATAATATCAAAGATTTTCTTTCAAAACATCCCGGCTCTGTTTTTAATACCGGAGTTTCTTCTCATAGATATTATTTTAGTGATACTAATTTACCAAAAGAAGCCTATCAGATTAACCAGGGAGTTTGGGTCGAAAGTTTTAACACCGCTATCCAGCTCATTCCCAATCAAAAAGTAGAGGTTTATCACAAAGGAAAATTAGTCCCCGGAGTTGAAATATTCCCATACATGAGTGTTTTAAAGCCTTTATTAGGCGATGCAATGCTCAATCTTGGAGGAACTGTTGCTTCCTTGGGAACAGACGACGAAAGAGTCGCTTTCTCCAATCCGTACAATAAAGGTAAAATTGCTCCTATCATATGCTATGAAAGTATTTATGGAGAATTCGTAACAGATTATGTAAAAAAAGGAGCCAACTTTCTGGGAATTATGACTAATGACTCATGGTGGGGAGTAACGGAAGGCCATAAACAATTATTATCCTACGCAAGACTGAGAGCCATAGAAACCAGAAGAGAAATTGCACGTTCGGCCAATAGCGGAATCTCAGCACATATCAATGCCAAAGGAGAAATTGAAGCCGATACCTTGTATGGTGATCAGACTGCTTTATTCGCTAAAGTAAATCTGTATGACCAACAGACATTCTATACAAGAGCCGGAGACCTCCTTTCAAGAATATCTATTTTTGCATTAGGCTTTCTTGTTTTCTATTTTCTGATAAAATATGTGCAGGGAAAAATAGCAAAACAGAAGTAAAATGAGAAATGAGAGAAGAAAAATAATCCAATTAATTGGAAAATAATTTAGTAAAACATTTGTCTATCTAAAAAATTCTTCGTTATTTTGCACTCTCAAATATTATACAAATAAAGAACATCGAGATATGTCAAGAATTTGCCAAATAACAGGAAAGCGTGCAATGGTTGGTAACAACGTTTCTCACGCTAATAACAAAACGAAGCGTCGTTTTGAAATTAACTTATTGGAGAAGAAGTTTTACCTTCCGGAGCAAGATAAGCATGTAACGTTAAAAGTTTCTGCTCATGGATTGAGAGTAATTAACAAGATTGGAATTGAAGAGGCTATTGAAAGAGCAACAAGAAACGGATTTATTAAATAATTAAGAAATCATGGCAAAAAAAGGAAACAGAGTTCAAGTAATTCTTGAATGTACAGAGCATAAAGAAAGCGGAATGCCGGGAATGTCAAGATACATTTCTACAAAAAATAAAAAGAACACTACAGAAAGATTGGAGTTGAAAAAATACAATCCTGTTCTTAAAAAATATACCGTTCATAAAGAAATCAAGTAATTTATAAAAATATAATTTACCATGGCAAAAAAAGTAGTAGCAACCCTACAAAGTGGTCAGTCAAAAAAAATGACTAAAGTTGTGAAAATGGTGAAGTCATCTAAATCAGGTGCTTACGTTTTCGAAGAAAAAGTAATGAATGCAGACGAGGTGGAAGGTTATTTAAAAAAATAATCCTCACTTTCTTTACAATATAAAAACTACTCAGCTTTTGGGTAGTTTTTTTGTTATCTTTGCTCACTGGCACAAACAAACATCTTATATAAAATCAAAATTCTGATATGAGTTGGTTTAAAAATATTTTCAAGAAAGAAGAAAAAGAAACTTTAGACAAAGGACTAGAAAAATCCAGTCAAGGTTTTTTTGAAAAAATGACTAAAGCTGTAGTCGGCAAAAGCAAAGTAGACGATGAAGTACTGGACGATCTGGAAGAAGTACTTATTGCTTCCGATGTGGGCGCATCTACCACCATCAAAATCATAGAAAGAATTGAAGATCGTGTAGCCCGGGATAAATATATAAATGTAAGTGAGCTGGACGGAATTCTCCGCGAAGAAATCTCAGGTTTATTATTGGAGAATCCACATGCCGGAACCGGAAATATTGATACTACAAAAAAACCTTATGTAATCATGGTAGTAGGCGTCAATGGGGTAGGTAAAACCACCACTATCGGAAAACTGGCTCATCAGTTCAAATCAGAAGGAAAAAAAGTAGTATTAGGTGCTGCCGATACCTTTAGAGCCGCTGCAGTAGATCAGCTTACGATCTGGAGTGAGAGAGTGGGTGTTCCCATTGTAAAACAAAATATGGGCTCCGATCCGGCATCCGTTGCTTTTGATACGGTACAGAGTGCCGTAGCACAGGAAGCTGATATAGTAATCATTGATACAGCAGGAAGACTTCATAATAAAGTTAATTTAATGAATGAGCTTTCGAAAATTAAAAGAGTAATGCAAAAGGTCATTCCTGATGCTCCACATGAAATTTTATTGGTATTAGACGGCTCTACAGGCCAGAATGCTTTCGAGCAGGCAAAACAGTTTACAGCAGCCACTGAAGTGAATGCGTTAGCTGTGACAAAGCTTGACGGAACAGCGAAAGGAGGAGTGGTCATCGGAATCTCAGATCAGTTCCAAATTCCGGTTAAATATATTGGCGTCGGTGAGAAAATGCAGGATTTACAACTTTTTAATGGTACAGAATTTGTTGACTCATTCTTCAAGAAAAGATGATTTCTGTCATCTCTTCCCATAATATCACTAAATACTAACATTAAAATTTTAACTATGGGGATTATTACTTGGATCATATTTGGTCTTATCGCGGGAGCAATCGCAAAAATGATTATGCCGGGAACTCAAGGTGGAGGCTGGCTAATGACAATCATTTTAGGAATCGTTGGAGCCTTTGTGGGTGGATT
Source organism: Chryseobacterium sp. (assembly GCF_022712095.1). Taxonomy (GTDB): domain Bacteria; phylum Bacteroidota; class Bacteroidia; order Flavobacteriales; family Weeksellaceae; genus Chryseobacterium. The sequence goes on from NZ_JALAHD010000172.1 coordinate 11,771, forward strand.
CATCGGAAGTGCTATCGGATGGGGAACAGTAGAAAGTTTTGATTTCAGAAGTATGCTACTAGCAGTAGGAGGAG
>NZ_JALAHD010000012.1 GCF_022712095.1 Chryseobacterium sp.
AAATAAAAGCCTCTGTTAAAACAAAGGCTTTTTATGCGGATAAAGAATTTTTTATATTTCAGTATTCATATCCCAGTTTTGAAGATAGTCATGAACATGTTTCAGGAACATTCCGCCTAAAGAGCCATCTACGACTCTGTGATCATAAGAATGAGACATAAACATTAACTGACGTATGGCGATTACATCACCATCTTTGGTTTCAAGAACTGCGGGTTTTTTAACGATAGCTCCGATTGCTAAAATAGCTACCTGAGGCTGAGGAATGATAGGTGTTCCCATAAGGTTTCCAAAGCTTCCTACGTTTGAAATGGTATAAGTAGCTCCCTGCGTGTCTTCGGGTCTTAATTTTTTATTTCTTGCTCTGTAAGCTAAATCATTGATGGCTTTTGCTAAACCTGATAAAGAAAGCTGGTCTGCATTTTTGATAACAGGAACAATCAGGTTTCCATCAGGAAGGGCGGTAGCCATTCCGATATTAATGTTTTTCTTTTTGATGATGTTTTCCCCGTTTACGGAAACATTGATCATGGGATAATCCTGAATAGCCTTTACGATTGCCTTTACAAAAATCGGCATGAAAGTTAATTTTTCACCTTCACGTTTTTCAAAAATATCTTTATGCTTTGCTCTCCATTTAACAACATTGGTGACATCCGTTTCTATGAAAGAAGTAACGTGTGGAGCGATCTGTTTCGCTTTCACCATGTTTTCAGCAATGATCTTTCTCATTCTGTCCATAGGAATGATCTCGTCGCCCGCTGCTACCTGAACCGGAGTTACAGGTGTGCTTGGCTGAGGAGTTGTCTGTTGTACCGGCACTGCCTGTTGGGTTACCTGAGGCTGACTTCCTCTGTTTGCTACGTAAGCTAAAATATTCTCTTTTGTAATTCTTCCTTCTAAACCACTTCCTTTAATGGTTTTTAATTCAGATTCAGAAATATTTTCCTGTTGGGCAATTGATTTTACAAGAGGAGATAAATACAGGTCTCCTGAGTATTCTGTATTAGAAGCTGCTGCTTTTAGCGGCTCTTCTATCGTTTTTAATGTTTCACTATCTGGTGTCGCCGGAGCAGGAGTCTCTGATGCAGTGTTTTCAGAAACAGTATTTCCGCTTTCTCCTTCAATTTCTAAAATAGCAATGGCTTCACCTACTTTTGCAACTTCATCTTTTTGCTTTAAAATTTTAACGATTTTGCCCGAAACCGGTGTTGGAACATCAGAATCTACTTTATCTGTTGCAATTTCTACTACGGAATCATCCTCCTTTACAGTGTCCCCTTCGTTAAATAACCAAGCGATAACTGTAGCTTCCATAACGCCTTCCCCCATGGAAGGAAGCAATAATTTGTACTCTGCCATTTTTATTTTTTAGATTTTGACAAATATATAAAAAAAATCGGTTTTTTTAAGGAATATATAATGTTAGGAAAATTCAATATAGATATTCTCGCCTACATTCAGTCCGAATAAAGTCTTGGCTCCATTTTTTTTACTGCCTTTGTAAATGGTAAGTTCCAGAAGCTGGCTGTCATTAAATATAGCTGCTGATTGTCCATGATACTCCGTTTCTCTTTCCCAGTCCGAGACTACTTCGGTATGACTTTGAAATATTTTGGAAAGACTTAAATTCCTGAATTTGATAGTGAAGTTTTCGAATCCATTATTAATGGTCTCAAATAAGTCTTTACTGATATTTGAGATTATGTTTCCGAAATTATCAATATACATTACTTCTCCGATGATCATTTTTTCGGATTCATTGTATACAGGTTTTGGAAAAGAAAGCTGTTTGGCAGTTTCTATTTTTCTACCGATTAATTCAGGAAGTCCTCCATTGGCTAAATGAACAGCAACCGGAACGAAAACATCAGTGGAAGTAAAATTGACAATATCATCAAATCGGTTATTAAGGGTAATTTCATAAATAGCTTCAGGTTTTACGTCGAAGAAAATAAGACTTAATAATCCGTTATCTGCTGCAATGAAATAAGAACCGTCCGCCTGATATAAGATATTTTTTCTTGATTTATTAAAAAAACTATCTACCGATAATATGTGAATGGTACCCTTAGGAAAATGTTTGTAGGCATTTCTTACAATATATGAGCTTTGAATGAGGTTGTATGCCTGAATTTGGTGTGTAATATCAACGATACTAACTTCTGGATTTAGAGATAAGATTTTTCCTTTTATGGCTGAAACTCTATAGTCTAAATTTCCGAAATCTGAAGTAAGGGTAATAATTGACATTGTATAGTTGTAGAATATGATGGCTGTTTTGCAAATTTATTTAAAATAAAAGAAAACAAGGGGAGATTAATTATAAAATCTTATAAAATATTAGCTCGAGAACATCTGTTCTTAAAAGCGGGGAATCTCCCTTGATATAAAATGGTTAAGTAGTGCGCTTTACGTAGATTCTTATAATTTCAATGGACCATGCCCATACCATGTGGCCGAACAGTTCGGAAAAGTGTTCTTGCCATGGTTGATTCCATGGGGCAGGTACAGTGCCCAATAAAGGCATAATAACAATATGGAAAAGAAAATAAATCAATATGCCATAGAAAGTACCATAGCCCAAAGTGATGTTTTTGTTACGCTCACTAAGGTAATAATAAAGCCATGCGAAGAAAAAACTGAATCCGAAATGAACTATAAAGCTGAATATAGGTCTGGCATTTTCATTGAACAGATAAAAGAAATGAGAAATATCTTTTGGGAGGCCAAACTGTTCCAGTAATGTTTGTGGAGGATTGGTCGCGTCTCTTTCGGGAGTACGTGGAGGAAAAGGGACTTCCCATCCGAATTTTACTATTGCAGAGAGAAAACCTCCAAGTAAGGTTGCTTTAAATAAAGGGAATTTCACATTTGTGTTGGTCATAATATTTATATTTTTAATATGCTCTTGTGGTATTGATGTACAATATTATTGAAAAATATTATTTAATGTAAATTTTTAATAGATTAAAATTCATTCTTACATAATTAAATATTGTGAATAACAAATTAACATCAATTTGAAAAAAAGAATTAATTTTAAAATCTGATATAAAAAAATATTTACATGTTTGAATTAACATATGAGTTAGAAGGTATTGATACAAAAAGCTTCTATGGGGTGAATAACCAATATTTCAATTTGATAAAATCCAGTTTTCCAACACTTAAAATTACAGGAAGAGATCATTATATTTTTGCCATGGGTAACCAGGAGGCGTTGGATGTTTTCAGACAGAAACTGGACGATATCGTTAATTTTATTTCTAAAAATAATTCCATTATTCTCAAGGACGTTGAGAATATTCTGAATATTAAGGATGAAGCAGAAAAACAATTGGTATTCGATCAGGATATCATTGTAAAAGGGGTCAATGGAAAAATAATAAAAGCTAAAACGACCAATCTTAAGAAACTTGTAAAAGAGACGGAGAAGAAGGATATGGTATTTGCCATAGGGCCTGCTGGAACCGGTAAAACATATACCAGCGTTGCGCTAGCAGCAAGAGCATTAAGGGATAAAGAGGTAAAAAGAATTATCCTGACCAGGCCTGCAGTAGAAGCTGGTGAAAGTCTGGGGTTTTTACCCGGAGACCTTAAAGAAAAATTAGATCCTTATTTACAGCCCTTATATGATGCCCTTCGTGACATGATTCCACATGAAAAACTGGAAGGCTATATGGAGAAGAAGGTAATAGAAGTGGCTCCATTGGCCTTTATGAGAGGAAGAACTCTTGATGATGCTTTCGTAATTTTGGACGAGGCTCAAAATACTACTCATGCCCAAATGAAAATGTTCCTTACCCGTATGGGAATGAATGCAAAATTTATTATAACAGGAGATCCAAGCCAGATCGATTTACCTAAAAACCAACATTCCGGGTTGAAAGAAGCTATGAGGATTTTAAAAGAAGTAAAAGAGATTGGTTTTGTTCATCTTACGGAAGAAGATGTGGTAAGACATCCTGTAGTCAGAAAAATTATTTTAGCTTATAATGAGGAGGAGAAAAGATTGAAAAATGAATAGTGATGGCTAAGACATTTGTTATATACAGACCTAGTAGAATTATGAAAAGTCATAGTT
>NZ_JALAHD010000173.1 GCF_022712095.1 Chryseobacterium sp.
ATATAAGTATTGGATCTATATCACTTCATCAATATTATAATTCTTATGTTCTCTATTAGTTCGGATGATCATTTCTCCCAAGAATCCGGCTACAAAAAGTAATGTTCCCATAATCATCATAGTTAGTGCTATAAAAAACCATGGATTATTAGTGATGAGATGCCCGTAGATTCCTTTTGAAACATCGATCAGTTTGGAAATTCCCAGCCAGAGGGCTGAAAGAAATCCTAACAGAAACATCAAAGTTCCTACCGCTCCAAAGAAATGCATAGGTCTTCCACCAAAACGGCTCACAAACCAAAGAGTAATCAAATCCAGAAAACCACGGATAAATCTTTCTGTCCCAAATTTCGAACTTCCATACGGTCTTGCCTGATGTTGGACTTCTTTTTCCGTAATTCTCCTGAATCCGGCATTTGCTGCCAGAACCGGAATATATCTGTGCATATCTCCATACACATCGATGGATTTTACCACTTGTTTTTTATAGGCTTTTAAACCACAGTTGAAATCATGAAGATCCACTCCTGAAACTTTTCTTGCTGCGGTATTAAAGAGCTTTGAAGGAAGATTTTTAGTCATTACATTATCAAAACGTTTTCTTTTCCAGCCTGAAACAATATCATAGTTTTCATCCACCACCATTTTATATAGTTCCGGAATTTCTTCAGGAAAATCCTGCAAATCAGCGTCCATAGTAATCACAACATCACCGTTTGCTTTTTCAAAAGCAGCATGCAAAGCCTGGGATTTTCCATAGTTTCGGGAAAACTTAATTCCATGAATCTGTGGATACTGAACTTTAAGATTTTCAATAATATTCCACGATAAATCCGTACTTCCATCATCCACAAACCACACTTCATATGACAAATGATGAGTAGTACAAACTTTATCAATTCTTGAGAAAAGTTCTTCCAGTGAAGCTTCTTCGTTAAGTAACGGAATAATTATAGATAGGTTCATTTAATTAAAAAATTATTCTTGATTGGTTGTTTCCGGATGTATTGTTTTTGTTCTGAAAAATGCTCCGAAAAACAATGACAAAACTAAGTAAAATATAAGAATTGCAGCAAAATATCCTGAAAAATGACTAGCCGTAAGCATATCTTTTTCTTTAACTAATTCCGGGGCAAAACTTTCTTTTCTTTCTTTATACTTCTGCTCCAGTTCTTCAATATCTTCCTTATTTTTTAAGATTTGCTTTGCTTTGGTATATTCGGCATCCAGCTCTGCCTTTTGTCTTTCAACATATTGATAGTTCAACAGCCTTTTAGCATCTGTATCTACAAAATTTAAAAATAAATAGATACTGAAAATGGAAAGGATTCCTCCGATAAACATGGGAGTAAAAGCTCTTTTGAAAGCATCTCTGAATCCCAAGCGATGGTTATTCCAGTAAGATTTCACCGACCAGAAAGCTGTTCCCGCATAAAGAACGGGTAAAACAAACGCATTGATTTTGAGTGAAGTATCAAAATAATTAATTCCCGAAAAGAAAAAATAGACTATGAAAAAAATGATCATAGTAGCTATAAAAAGTATAATTCCTAATGTAGATGGACTCTTCGTCATATTTAATTTTTTAGAAAAATTTTAAAAATTATTGCCTTAGATCTCAACATTTTAGCGCTGACAAAGCATTTTTTAAAGTATTTTTCTTAGATAATATTTTCAATTTTATAATTAATTGCTATCTTTGCACCGGCAAGTCCTACACAACCAGCTCCTGAGAATCCTCCAGGGTGGGAACGCAGCAAAGGTAATTGGTCGTAGCGGTGTGATGTAGATAGCTTGCCATTTTTTATTTCCCTTAGTTTAAAATTCAAACTCCTCTCCCAGTTCCGGTAAAACAAGTTCTACATTTTTATCACTAAAATGTTTCAATGCACTTTCATGATTGATTTCAATAGGTGGGAAAGTATCAAAATGACATCCGATTACTTTAGGTGTTTTCAATAGTTCTGAAGCTGCAAAAGCCGCTTTTCTTGGACACATTGTATAGTGGCTTCCGATAGGCAGAATAGACAGATCAATATTACCAAAAAGTCTTGGGAAAAGCTCCATATCCGCCATTACTCCGGTATCTCCTGCTAAATATATGTTTTTACCTTCAGGAAGTCTGAAAATATATCCTACAGGAACCCCTCCATAACTTCCGTCAGGAAATGAACTTGTATGGTGAGCCGGAACCATAGAAATTTTAAGATCATCTATCTTCGCCGAACCTCCTAAGTTAACATCATCAGTATTCTTTGCATTTTTAAAGTATCCGCAAATTTCCGGAACTCCAATAACAGTAGCTTCAGGATAATGCTGTAATACTTCTTCTACATCTGCAATATGATCTCCATGAGCATGGGTTAATAAGATATAATCTATTTTCTGAGCTGAAATATCAAAACCCGACTTTGCTTTTTGATAGTTATAAAAAGGATCGCTTAAAATAGTTTTGTCTTTATAGGTAAATAAAAAACAGTTTTGTCCTAAAAATTGTATTTTCATAACTTTAGATTTATTTATTTCTGAGGAAATTTATCCTCAATTAAATTTAATTTAATTCCATGTTCCAGATAGGCTTTACAGCCATCCAAAACAGTCGTAAAACCTCCGGTATTGTCATTCACAATCCTTACAAGTTCTTCTCCTGTCTGGGTAAATCCGAAACTCTTAATAATTACAAGAGTACCTTTCTCCATTTCTTTAAATTCATAATCCACATGTATGGAAAAATCCCCCCATACTGTTCTGATCAATTGATTGAAAATAATCTGATCAACTCTTACCTGATTTTTAACATCATACATTTCCCATTCCCATGTGATTACCTTTCCTTCTTCCAGTTTTCCACTTGATTTGGTAAACCAAAAATTAGTTGTAACTACCGGATCAATGAATGCCTGAAAAACATCCTGAACAGGTTTTCTTATAAGCATTTGAGCTTCAACATATGCAGTAGAACTCATCATATATTATTTAAAAAAGTTAAGTCCGATTGCTGTTAAAAGTGCCATAACAAAAGTCAGGATTCCCACCTGCTTCAGGAAAGGATCCAATTCTCTGGGCTCTTTCACCGACATAATGCTTCTTCTTAATTTAGCAAATGGAAACAGCAGGATCATCACAATGAACACATAATAATTCTGTGTCTGTATAAAACCGTTAAGTCCCAAAAATATAAGAATCAGGATCAAGGGAAGCTGCAAAAGGATCATTTCATAGATCATAGCGTTCTTAAAGCCTAATCTCAATGCCAGGGTATGTTTTCCTGTATGTTTATCACTTTCCATATCTCTCATGTTATTAAGATTAAGCACTGCCATACTCATCATTCCTACAGCAGTTCCCGGCAAGAGAATATCCCAACTGAAAGTCTTGGTAAAAAGAAAATAGCTTCCGCATACGGAAACCAATCCGAAAAAGATAAACACAAAGATATCTCCCAACCCCATATATCCATACGGTTTTTTACCTACCGTATATCCAATTGCCGCTAAAATACTGGCTATCCCCAATCCGATGAAAATATAAAACTCATTCATATGTTCCGGAATAAAGGCAACGTATAATAAGGCAACGGTCGCTGCAAAAGACAGTATTGAAAGTAATATTACAGCATTTTTCATCTGTTTTGCTGTAATCTTTCCTGAAGCTACTGCTCTTGCTTCCGCTTCATTTATTCTTTTGGCATCAGTTCCTTTTACTCCGTCACCGTAATCATTGGCAAAGTTTGATAAAACCTGATAAAGCAATGTAACCAGTAATGCCAGAGCAAAGATCTTCCAATCCCAGATTCCTCCTTCTCCATATAACCTCCATTTTGCAATAAAGGCACCCATAATAATTCCACTTAGAGACAGTGGTAATGTTCTCAGCCTTGCGGCTTTTATCCAGTCAATCATATTATTTTTCTAATATTCATGTAAAATGATAAAAGTAACGTCCGATCATTAAACTTTTTACTTAAATACACACATACAATATTTACGATATCCACTGATCTTCTCCGAAATCCGGTTTTCTTTTCTCAAGGAAGGCATTTCTTCCTTCTTTTGCTTCGTCTGTCATATAAGCCAAACGGGTAGCTTCTCCTGCAAAAACCTGCTGTCCTACCATCCCGTCATCCGTTAAGTTCATGGCGAATTTCAGCATTCTTATAGAGGTTGGAGATTTAGCTAATATTTCCTGAGCCCATTCGTAGGCTGTGTCTTCTAATTCATCATGGGGAACTACTTTATTTACCATCCCCATTTCATAAGCTTCCTGAGCTGAGTAGTTTCTTCCTAAGAAAAATATTTCACGAGCTTTTTTCTGTCCTACCATTTTAGCAAGATAAGCAGATCCATATCCACCGTCAAAACTGGTAACATCTGCATCAGTCTGCTTGAAAATAGCGTGTTCCTTACTTGCTAAAGTAAGATCACAAACCACATGAAGAGAGTGCCCTCCTCCTACTGCCCATCCTGGAACTACAGCAATGACCACCTTAGGCATAAAACGGATAAGGCGCTGAACTTCAAGAATATTTAAACGGTGTCTCCCGTCTTCTCCTACATACCCCTGATGACCTCTTGCTTTCTGATCTCCTCCGCTACAAAATGCCCATCCTCCATCTTTAGGACTCGGACCTTCACCTGAAAGTAAAACCACACCTATTGAAGCGTCTTCATAGGCATCATAAAAGGCATCATATAACTCAGAAGTTGTTTTAGGTCTGAAAGCATTGCGAATCTCCGGTCTGTTGAAGGCAATTCTTGCTACACCATTACATTTTTTATAGGTAATATCTTCGTATTCTTTAGCAGTTTTCCATTCGATCATGTTGATAAAAATTTTTCTCAAATATACGGAATTACAGAGAATTTCTGAGGGGAAATTTGATGATAATCTTTTAAAAATAATCATCTAATACCCATCTCGTTTTCATAAAAAAACCGGAACAAATTGTTCCGGTTTCTTATTTATATTTCTTTCTTTTCAGGACTATTTTGCAGCTCCTTGTAATTGAGCTTCTTTTGCCTTCATTTCGTTGGCTTTTTCCTGATTTTTAGTAATCGTATAGATTTCTTTCAGCATAATAACAGCATTTACATCTGTGGGTACAGCCTGATGCCATTTTTCAGCGTAAGGTAATGAATTACCAAATCTTTCTTTTCTTGCTTCAATTAATTTTGTAGCCTCATCAGGCTTATCTTTTCTCAAAGCATTAATTTCATTTACCGCTTTCTCATCATCACCAATCACTGTGTATACCAGGTTCTGATAAGCATTAGAGAAATCAGGCTTAAGTTCAATTGCTTTTTTAAATGCTGCTTCAGCTTCTCCCACAGATGCAGGATCTTTAGACTGCATTACACCTAAATTATACCAGTTGGTGGCATCATTAGGATTCTTAGCCAACTGTTCTTTTAAGGTAGCCACAAACTTTTCAGTATTTCCTGACTGATAATAAGCTGTACTCTGGAATTCTTTTAGTTTGGCATTATTAGGATATTTAGCCAATCCTTTTTCAATCACTGCTATAGCTTCATCATTCTTTTTAGCATTTAACAATAAAGTGGATAGTGTTTCATATAGATCCTGCTCTACACTTGGAGTCTGCTCGGATTTAAAATCAGAATAGTCTTTCGATTTTTTCAGCATATCCCAGGTCGCTTTATCATAAGTGGCTACTTTACCTGCTTTATCTTTGGCAGTGTAGGTAGTCTGAACACCTGTATATCCCGAGTTGATAAGTTCCGTATAGATTTTGATAGCTTCATCTACATTATTTGCCAAAGCATGGTTAAGACCGGAATAATACATATATACTTTGTCATCTTGCCCATTAGTTTTCAACAAGTTATATACTTCCATAAACTTAGGAGCTGCTACTGCATAGTTTTTTGCATTATACGCATCCATAGCTGCCTTATTAGCTTCTTGTAATTGAGCGTTTACATCTTTCTTTTGAGCAAAAGCAAAAGTAGATGAAACGATTGCTATTCCTAAAATTAGCTTCTTCATAATACTATTTTATATTTAATTAATTATTCTTCAGAATCAGAGTTTTCCACTCCTTCTTCCGAATTTTCATTTTCTGAATTATTTTCTGCCTGCGAAATAGTCGGTGCAGCTTCCGGATCTCCTTCTACAACTTCTTCATTTTCTTCTCCGTCTTCAACATCTTTGTCCATCGCTACTTTTGCTATGGCCGCAATTTCATCATTTTTCTTCAGATTAATTAATCTTACCCCCTGTGTATTTCTTCCCATCACTCTCATTTCATCCATTCCCATTCTGATGGCAACTCCTGATTTATTGATAATCATCAGTCCATCTTCGTCCGTTACATTCTGAATTGCAATAAGGTTTCCTGTTTTTTCAGTGATATTAAGTGTAATGACACCTTTTCCACCTCTGTTGGTAATTCTGTAATCCTCTACTGCTGTTCTTTTACCATATCCTTTTTCAGATACTACAAGAACCGTTTCGTGTTCTACATCATTCACAACAATCATACCAATTACTTCGTCATTATCTTCCAGAGTAATACCGCGAACCCCGATAGATCCTCTTCCTACCTCTCTTACTTTCTCTTCAGGGAAACGGATACATTTACCATTTTTAGTAGCAATCATGATCTGAGATGTCCCATTCGTCAGGTATGCTCCTAATAACTGGTCATTATCTCTGATCTCAATAGCATTCACCCCATTAACTCTAGGTCTTGAATATGCCTCAAGTGATGTTTTCTTAATGGTTCCGTTTTTAGTCACCATTACTACGCTCATCTGATTTACGTATTCAGCATCTTTCAGGTTGTTGGTCCTGATATAAGCTTTGATCTTATCGTCCGGCTCTATATTAATGAGGTTCTGAACAGCTCTACCCTTAGCTGTTTTAGATCCTTCCGGAATTTCAAATACTCTCAGCCAGTAACACCTTCCTTTTTCCGTAAAGAATAACATATACTGGTGATTGGTTGCAGAAACAATATATTCAAGGAAATCTGAATCTCTTGTCGTAGCCGCTTTATTTCCTACACCTCCTCTACTTTGAATTTTGTATTCTGAAAGTGAAGTTCTCTTAATATATCCTGCATGGGAAATGGTAAGAACTACCGCTTCATTCGGAATGATATCTTCAATAGACATTTCTCCTCCTGAGTAATCAATTTCCGTTCTTCTTTCATCCCCATATTTTTCTTTTACTTCAATCAATTCATCTTTGATGATCTGATATCTTCTTCCTTCATTGGCTAATATATCTTCCAAATTCAGGATTTCTTTCATAATAGCATCATACTCATCACGGATCTTATCAAGTTCCATACCCGTTAAACGGGCTAAACGAAGATCAAGAATAGCCTGAGCCTGAATTTCAGAAAGATCAAATTCTTCGATCAAGCCTTCTTTGGCAGCCTGAGGATTAGCACTGTGACGGATAATAGAAATTGCTTTGTCCAACGCATCCTGTGTTCCTATCACTTTCATGAATCCTTCAAGGATATGTGCTCTCTCACGTGCTTTTTTAAGCTCAAACTGGGTTCTCCTTACAATTACTTCATGTCTGTGCTCTACAAAATGGTGAATAATATCTTTAAGATTCAGCTGTTCAGGTCTTCCGTCTACCAATGCAATATTGTTTACACTGAAAGATGTCTGAAGGGCCGTATATTTATACAATAGATTAAGAACTACATTAGGAATTGCATCATTTTTAAGTTCATAAACGACACGAAGACCTTTTCTGTCAGATTCATCTCTAATTTCATAGATACCAGGAATTTTTTCATCTTTTACCAATTCGGCTGTTCTGGCAATCATTTCAGCTTTGTTTACCTGATAAGGAATTTCTGTAACGATAATCGCATTTCTGTTTCCAATTTCTTCAAAACTTACTTTAGCTCTCAGAATAACCCGTCCTCTTCCTGTATGGAAAGCGTCTCTTACACCGTCATATCCATAAATGATTCCTCCTGTTGGGAAATCCGGAGCGATAATATGCTGCATCAGCTCATCAATAGTAATCTCCCTGTTATCAATATAAGAACATATAGCGTCTACCGATTCTGATAAATTATGAGGGGCCATATTGGTAGCCATCCCCACTGCAATACCTGAAGCTCCGTTTACTAAAAGATTAGGAATTTTCGTAGGAAGAACTGTAGGCTCCTGTAAACTATCGTCAAAGTTATTCTGAAAATCAACGGTTTCTTTATCCAGATCTGAAAGAATCTCATCTGAGATCTTTTTTAATCTTGCTTCAGTATAACGCATTGCCGCCGGCGGGTCACCGTCCATGGAACCGAAGTTACCCTGGCCGTCTACCTGTGGATAACGTAAACTCCAATCCTGTGCCATTCTTACCATAGCATCATATACAGAAGAGTCTCCGTGTGGGTGATATTTACCTAAAACATCCCCCACAATCCTAGCAGATTTCAAGTATTTTCTGTTAGAAAAAACCCCCAATCCATACATACCATAAAGTACTCTTCTATGAACGGGTTTCAAGCCATCTCTTACATCAGGTAATGCTCTTGAAACAATTACCGACATTGAATAATCAATGTAAGATGACTTCATTTCATCAACAATGTTGATAGGAATCAGTCTTTCTCCTTCTTTTTGCATAAACAAATTTATTATAATGATAATCAAGCTTTTAGCTATGAGCCTGAAAATTATTTATTTCCAATTTTTATTAACGGGCTAATTTACGAAAATTTTGCCGATTTTTGTCCCTGAATTATCCACAAAATCTTAAAAATTCTTAAAAAATGAGCGTGTTAAGTATTACTTTCCATTGTCCCCAAAACTACCTTGAAGAATGGGAAAATTATATTGATGAAACTCTGGTTTTAATGACTGAAAATTTAATGGATGTTAATCAATATATTCTTTCTGAAGTGCAGAGCGATTACATTAATGAAGGAAAGAACTATAACCTGCTTCTAATTTTCGATAATGATGGGCTGCGTAAAGATTTTCTGGAAAGTGAGCTGGTCAATATCAAAGAAAGAATAGAAAAAAAGTTTGGAGAAAATATTATGATATTTAATACATTTTTAAATCCAAAAAAGTCTAGATTCTAATAACAATAAAAGCTCTGGTCAATTACCAGAGCTTTTTAAATAATAGTTTTAATCTCTTCCGTGCTTTTTATGACCTCCATGATGCCTTTCAGAATGGTGGTGCCCTCTTTTTTTTGCATGTCCCGGGGCATAATAACTGGCACTTCCTCCATACATTTTTTTTGCATGCCCAGGAGGAATGCGTCTTCCATGATGATGCTCAACGATACATGAAGCAAGCATAAACAATAAAGAAAATACACTTGCTATTTTAATCATACCTTTCATAAATCCATTATTTCAAATTTCTCAACGTAAATTATCAATCTTAATGCCAAAATGAAAGGAAATACAATTATGATTAAATATTTATACTTCTCTTTTCCAATACAATTACATCTTTCCAGGTTCCGTTGAGCTGTCCTATCTTTTTACGGACTCCTACTGTCCTGAACCCATTCCTGTGATGAAACTTAATAGCTGTTTCATTTTCGGAAAACAGATTGGATTGTAATGTCCAGAATCCATGCTCTTCACTGTCTAAAATCAATTTTTTAATCAAAAGCGAGCCTAATCCTCTCCCCTGATAATTATTATCCAAATAAACACTTACCTCTGCAACCCCTTTATACCATTCTTTCTTACTTACAGGCTGTAAAGCACACCAGCCAATCACTTCATTATTTTCATTTTCCAGCACCCATCTGCAATCATTAAAAAATGTAGTATTCCACACTTCTTTATTAGGGATTTCTGTTTCAAATGTTACAATTCCACTTTCAATTCCCTGACGATAGATATCCAGTACTCTAGTTTCGTCTTCAGGGAGCATTTCTCTAATCTCGTAATTCATGTGATTAATGATATTTTCTTTTATTTTTTCTTTTAATTCGGGAATAATGGGTCTGCTTATTTTTTTCATCTTCTGAAACTACGCTTATATTCCCATCTACTTCAAGTATAGAAAGTCTGACATCTTTAATATCTTCCACTCCATGCTCTCTTATAGCTTCATTCAATTCTTCTTCTGAAATCTTCTCCTTATTTAAAGCTTTATAATCTATCACTCCGTCTTTTACCAAAATAACAGGATCTGATTCCACAAAGCTGCTAAATGATTTACTAGAAAAAATCAATCGTTTCAAAACAAAATTTGCGATAAATAGAACCAACGCTGCAATGATACCTCCCTGTAAAGATGTGTCCTGGCCCACCATGGCATTCTGAACCGCATTAGATATTAGCAGCAAAAGCACAACATCCCCTGCATTAAGCTGTGAAAGCTGATTCTTTCCAAATAACCGAATTGCTATTACCATAAATAAATACACACATAGGGAACGAATTACAACATCAAGAATTGAATTCATGTGAATTGATTTTTATACTCAAATGTAA
>NZ_JALAHD010000174.1 GCF_022712095.1 Chryseobacterium sp.
ATTAAAAGGATTGGAGTTGAGTACGAAATATAATCTGAAAGGAAAAGGGTTCATCAGTGGCTCCGCTATCTTTTATACAGATTCCTCTGTTTGTTCTAAATTTTTGGCGAAAAGAAATAATGTAGATCAATGTACATCGCAGGGATATGCATGGAGTCTTTTGCCGATGAGGATACCTCCAAAAAAATCCCTGATAGTCAATATTGGAATTGATGCTATTGAAAACAAGCTTTTGTTGGGAGGAAAGCTGAAATATCACAGTGCTAAAGAAAATCCTGATGATTGGTTGAAAGGAACAGGGGCTATCGGGGTAAGCAGGGTAATTCCGGAGGATACTGTAATTGACGTGTATGGAGAATATAGGTATAATAAAAATGTAGGACTCAATATTGGGATTGATAATGTAATGAACCGCTATAAATATGATGTAGGTTCAGTAATCTCTATGCCGGTTCCGGGAAGAACAATTCGCCTGAGTGTGGATGTTAAATTTTAATTCAAACAAAATCAATCATTAAATTATGTATGTATCAAAATTTTTTAAAATCATAAGTCTGATTTTTATTTTTCCTCTTTTATTTCAGGGTTGTGTGAATGTCAACTTTGATGAAGATGACCCGTCATCATTTGAAGAAATAAGTAAACAGCAGTATATTGTAGAAATAGATTTTTCGGGTGATGTTGATTACTTTAATAAAAGATTAAGTTTTTATACCTCACAAGCAAAAGATAGTGAGGGAAACATTGTGAAAGATAATGTGGTCGAAAATAAAGATCTGCAGGGTTTAAAATATAGATATACTGTTTTCACTGGAGCAGGAGAGGTCAAACCTCCGATACTTATCTGTGCTTTATCTGTTACCAAGAAAGAGCTTGATGTATCCGGAAAACAAATGTTGATTACAGTTAATGTGACCAGAAAGAGGGGAGAAGAAATAAAAAAGCTGGAAGAGAAGTTATATGTGGTTAATGACTCATCTTTTCTTGAAGAATTCGACGGGGAATATTATGAAATGGAAAACATAAATTTTTTCTATTCAGACAATTCGGAAGACTAATACCAGGACAAGTAGTGAAAAGGCTGATCAAAAGCTCCAATGTATAGTGGAGCTTTTTATTTTATCTTGTCAGGTTCATAGAAGAAAATAAGCCGTTTTTCAGAACCTTCAAATTCCGACCATGAATCACAGTCTATCTCAAAGCCTGCTACACCACAGGTGGGAAAGTGAAAAATATCTTCTGACATAGAATTGGCAAAATTGGAAATCCCATTGTTATGTGAGAAGAAGGCTACGGAATTAAGATCATCACTTAAATTATAAATAACCGAATGAAAATTATTTTCTGAGGGGTGGTAAAGTTTTTCATCAGTAGCATATCCGATTTGATAGGTCTGATTAAAAATTTTACAAGTATTTAAAGCTCTTATTGCAGGGCTTGATACCAAATGATTAATTGGGATATTGTTATTTTTTAAATATTCAGACATATTCATAGCATCTTCCAGACCTTTGTCGGCCAACGGCCTGTCAAAGTCCTCCGTTTCTTCCGGCCAGTCGCTCTTAGCATGTCTTACGAGGATGAGTTTCTTCATAATTTGTTTTTTAGGAAAAATAAAATTATAAAAAAAATAATGGAATAAAACATGATTTATAAAAAAAACTACGTTTAGAATAAAATCACCAAAATTTCTTAAATTTGCAAACTTATGGGACAACTCCTTGCAATAGACTACGGAAAGGCCAGGTGTGGTATTGCTGTAACGGACGATATGCAGATTATTGCCAGCGGTCTGGATACGGTTGATACTAAATCTATATTAGTATTTCTGAAAAAATATTTTAGTGAAAATACGGTAGATGAAATAGTAATAGGCTTACCTGTAGATCTCAGAGGAAATGTTTCGGAGGTGGAAACCGATATCCTGAAATTTATTGAGGAATTCAAGAAAGAGTTTCCGAAGATTCAGGTGCAACGTTTTGATGAACGGTTTACATCCAAAATGGCTTCGTTTTTTATTTCTCAAAGTGGGAAAAGTAAAAAACAAAGACAGGAAAAAGGACTAATAGATAAAGTAAGTGCAACCATAATTTTGCAGAATTTTTTAGAACAAAAGAAAAGATGATTCTACCAATAAGAGCCTTTGGGGATCCTATTTTAAGAAAAGTAGGCAAAGATATAGATAAAGATTATCCCGATTTACAAGAATTGATAGACAATATGTTTGACACGATGTACAGTGCGAATGGTATTGGGTTGGCGGCTCCGCAAATAGGATTGGACATCCGCCTGTTTGTAGTGGATGTAACTCCTTTGGCTGAAGATGAGGATTATGAAGATATTAAAGACGACCTGAAGGATTTTAAAAAAGTTTTCATCAATGCTCAGATTCTTGAAGAATCAGGGGAAGAATGGAAATTTAACGAAGGCTGCCTTTCTATTCCTGATGTGCGTGAGGATGTTAAGAGAAAAGGAACTATCGTTATAGAATATTATGACGAAAATTTTGTTAAGCATAAAGAAACTTTTTCCGATATTAGAGCCCGCGTAATTCAGCATGAGTATGATCATATTGAAGGAATTTTGTTCACAGACCATCTGAGTGCTTTAAAGAAGAAATTAGTAAAAGGAAAATTAGTTAAAATTTCTCATGGTGATGTAAGCATCAATTATAAAATGAGATTTCCCAAGTAGTAAAAACAAAAAGAAAAATATTAAACAACAAAGTACCCAGCTTTGTTACACTTAAAAAAAATAAAATTATGCTGTTAGAAAAAATAATTTCAATTTCCGGAAAGCCAGGGCTTTATAAATTAGTTTCACAATTAAGAAACGGATTTATTATTGAAGATGTTACGACTAAAAAGAAGGTAAGTATTGGAAACTCAAGCCAGGTTAGCTTATTAGACAACATCGCAATGTTTACATTTGATAAAGAAGTTCCTTTGTTTGAAGTTTTTGAAAATATTGCTAAAACCCATGATTATAAGGAAACTATTTCCCATAAATCTGCTGACGCGGAATTAAAGGATTTTATGGCTAAAGCTCTTCCTAATTATGATACGGAAAGAGTATATACCTCCGATATTAAAAAATTAGCTCAGTGGTATAATATTTTACATAAAGCAGGATACATCACTCCTGAGAGTTTTGTAAAAGCGGAGCCTGAAACGTTAGATCCTGTACAGGAGGAAACTACTGAGGCTCCAGCGCCTAAAAAAGCGGCTCCGAAAGCTGAAAAGCCTGCAGCCCCAAAAGTAAAAGCTACTTCAGCAGCTAAATCAGCTCCTAAAAGTACACATACAAAGAAAGGATAATTTAATAACGAATTAATACAATATAAGCCTTGTTGGGATTGCTCAACAAGGTTTTTTCTTTTTATCAGGAAAAATACTCTTAAATTTGTATAAACATGAATTCTTATCTATGAATACTAAGGAAAAAAAATTAGAAGCGTTTGGAAAATTACTTGATATTATGGATGATCTGCGTGAAAAATGCCCTTGGGATCAAAAACAGACTTTCCAAAGCCTTCGCCACCTTACCCTTGAAGAGACTTATGAACTTTCAGATGCTATTTTACAGGAGGACCTTCTTGAAATAAAAAAGGAGTTAGGGGATGTGCTGCTTCATTTAGTATTTTATTCAAAGATAGGCTCTGAAAAGGGAAGCTTTGATATAGCGGATGTGATCAATTCATTGAATGAGAAACTTATTTTCCGTCATCCTCATATCTACGGAGATACTGAAGTGAAAGACGAGGAAGAGGTTAAGAAGAACTGGGAAAAACTGAAACTGAAAGAAGGAAATACATCTATCCTAGGAGGAGTTCCCAAAAGCCTTCCCAGTATGGTAAAGGCCTATAGAATTCAGGATAAGGTAAAAGGAATAGGTTTTGAGTTTCATGATGCAGAGGATGCCTGGAAAAAGGTAGATGAAGAATTGGAAGAATTT
The DNA here is from genome assembly GCF_022712095.1 of Chryseobacterium sp. Classification (GTDB taxonomy): domain Bacteria; phylum Bacteroidota; class Bacteroidia; order Flavobacteriales; family Weeksellaceae; genus Chryseobacterium. The sequence continues at coordinate 3,955 of NZ_JALAHD010000174.1, forward strand.
CATGCAGAAACAGATCTGGATAAAAAAGAACAGGAGTTGGGAGATGTGTTTTTCTCGCTGATTAATTATGCCAGAATATCTGGAATCAATCCCGATTCCGCTTTGGAAAGAACAAATTTAAAGTTCATTTCCAGATTTCAGAAGATGGAAGTGTTAGCTCAGGAACGAAATCTTAATCTGGCAGATATGTCTTTGGAGGAAATGGACATTTTATGGGAGGAAGCTAAAAAATTAAGGTAAAGGTATATGAAGGTTAAAAATCCCACTCGTCATCATTTTCAGTATCTGATTGAAATGAAAGAAACAGAAAGGAAATGGCATTTTCCTGTTTTAGCTGCATTATGTATAGGAAGCTGTCTGCTGATCGGGTGGCTATTGGGAAAACCTCATTATGGCAGTCAGGCCAGTGTAGGTGCTTTAACTATTTTGTATTTTACTTTAGCGCCTATTGCGCAGCGAATGATTCATCTTGCGGTTTGTGCTTTTGGAATGGTCTTTTCTTTTTCCGTATGTCTCTTTTTTAGTTTTAATATTTATTTTGCAATTCTTTCTTTTGGATTTGTTTCATTTTTAGCTCATTTTGTAACATCATATTTTAAAATACCGCCTCCCGGAAATTTCTTTTTTATTATGTCGGCCTCTATGGCAACTAATTTCCATTTTGATTTGGAGATGATACCAACGAGGGTAGGACTGGTTGCTATGGGAGCCAGTTTGTCATGTACTTTAGCATTTTTATATTCTTTATTTATAGCAAAAACAGCTATAACTTCCCCACCAAGAAGAAGTTTTAATAAGGAACAGTATGCCAGAGGAGTGGAAAGTACTATTATTGGTTTCTTTATGATGCTTACGTTGGTAATAGGACATTTGCTTAAATTTCAAAATACTTACTGGATATCTATTGCTGCGGTGGGTGTAATTCAGGGGAGAAATTTTGAACATGTAAGACAACGGAATACACATAGAATTTTAGGAACATTTATTGGAGTGGGATTGACGTGGATTATTCTTTTGTTTCTTTCTCAAGCAATTGAGCTGATTCTTATAATCACTATCTTACAATTTATCATTGAAATGCTGATTGTAAGAAACTATGGTTTTGCTGTGGTATTTATTACTCCCTTAACTATTCTTTTGGCTGAAGCCGGTAGTGAAGTCCCCCATGATATTACAGCATTAATGGAGGCAAGGTTACTGGATACAGTTATTGGGAGTTTAATAGGATTGGCTACAGGCTTTTTCTTATACCATCAGAAGATAATCAATAATGTGGAAAAAAATATAAGATATTCTTATTTCCGAATTAGAAAATTAAAAAAATAGATCTATGCGAATTTTTGTTTTGTTAATATTTGTTTTGTGGAGCTGCAATCCCAAAGCACAAGACTCATATCATAAAAATGAACTTATAGTAGAGTTTTCTCTACCTAAAAAACTGAAGGAAGTTTCCGGGTTAGCACTGTCTAAAGATCAGAAAACGATCTGGACAATTGAGGATCATGGAAATAAAAATGTAGTATATGGCTTAAGCAGAGAAGGTCAGCTTGAATCAGAAATTGCAGTTGAGAATGCTGAAAACACGGATTGGGAAGATATTATCAGTGACAGATCGGGAAATATTTATATCGGAAATTTTGGGAATAATAATAATGACCGGCAGGATCTTGCAATTTTAAAATTAGATCTTACTTCCACTGATCAGGTTACTACTAAGGTAGTTCAGACTACCAAGTTTAGCTACCAGGGACAAACGGAGTTTCCTCCTAAAAAGTCTGAATGGTTATATGACTGTGAGGCTTTTGTAGAAATGGACGGAAATTTCTATTTGTTTACTAAGAACAGAAGTAAGGGGTTTGATGGAACCTTCTTAGTTTTTAAAGTCCCTAATAAGGAAGGAAATTTTGAAGCAAAACTGATTGGAAAGCTAAAGCTGGATGGAGGATATGATGATGCAGCTATTACTTCAGCGAGTATCAACAGTACAAACAATAAAATTGTATTACTAACTCATAAGAATGTACATGTGCTTTCAGGATTTACTCCGGATAATTTTAATTCTACACAAATAGAAAAAATACCTTTTAATCATAATTCTCAGAAAGAAGGAATTGTATTTTTGAATGATCATACATTGTTGATTGCTGATGAGAAAGAGAAGAAAGATGGGGGAAAGGTGTATACGTTTTCGCTTTAAACGAGATATTGAGATATTCTCGAAGGATATAAGGTATTTTATTCCATAGCCTTCGAGAGCCTCAGGCTACTATTTGTTTCTCTTTAATTCACTAGGAGGTTTTTGTTGTTTATTTTAGCGTCCATTCTGAATCCGGTATGGTAGAAGTTCTTGTGAACAGAACTGCCGGTTATTCCGGTATCTTTCGAGAGTCTCAGGGTACCGGGAGAGTTTCGAAGGATACTCAATCCTAAAAAGTCATTCCCACACCAGCAGAAACTCTTCCGCCATCAGATCCGTAGAAATAATTTAATCTTGCAGAGAACATTTCAACGACACTTAGCCAAAAACCGACCCCTGCTGACTGGTGCCATTTATTAGAGGTTTCGTTGTCGTTCCACACTCTTCCCAGATCGTAGCCTACTAAAATTCCGAGATTAGCAGGGGCAATTCCGTTTCTTATTCTTCCAAAATCCCAACGTATTTCAGAATTATTCACGAAGTATGATTTACCCGAAAATCTATCGTTTCTGAAAGCTCTCAGTCCACTGTTTCCTCCCAGGCTTGCCGCCTGATAAAATTCAAAATTGTTATTATTGATCCACATCACATTACTGGAGTTGGCAAATACAAAATTCCCCTGTTGATCTATTCTGTGATGAATGGCCAGGTTTCCGGTTAAGATCAGAAAATTCTGATTGGAATTGGATAAATTGGTTTTCCAGTCGGCATTGACTAAAAATTCCATTCCTAAAGTAGGAAAAGCATTATTGTTCAGGTTTTTATAACTGAATGTGTAATTGGCTCCTGCAAATAGCTGATCACTAAAAACCCTGGAATTAACGTCAGGAGATTCGTTGACGAATCGATTAGCTTTACTCTGAACTTTATTATTCTCAAAAGTAAGCTGAAACTGATGATTAAGATTAAGCCAGCTCTTTTTGGAAATAGACGGGGCAAAATGAATTTTTGATATTCTTGCTCTGTTGTATTTTCGGGGAGTATCCTGCTTATCATATTCACTTTCATTAGATAGTCCAAAGAAATTTTCAGAGAATCGGGGAGTCGTGTAAAGCGCATCAATTCCGAAATCCCATCCTGCAATCGCTTTTTTGAAAATACCTTTATAAGATAAATTGAATCCTCCTGTTACTGTATAAAAATTAGCTCTTAGGCTATGTTTTTGAGTATAGGGATCCCGGATAAAGTTATTAACAGTATAATTGACTAAAGCACCGATAATCACTCCGTCATCAGGATTGTAATCAAGGTTTGGATAGCCTGCTATATAGCTGTATTTCGGATGCTCATAATTATAGGTGTTAATATTATAATCATTTGAAATATTCATGGTAGCAGTACCTGCATTATAGGTGTTTTTCTGGGATTTGAAATCATAGATTTTCACCTTGCTGCCATTAGAAACGTTATAAGTGTCATGATTGAAACCTCCAATCAGACGAATAGTGATTTTTGGTCTTCCGGTGCCGGTAACTTCATAAAAGTCATCGTCTTCCAGACCATATATCCAGAGTTCCTTAGTTTTTTTATCGGTATAGGTTTTTTGGAAAACCAGCTCAGGATTCTGTTTGTTTTTATCAAGTTTATATTGTTTGACTTCTACCGTATTTCCGTTTTTGGTAATTACAAATTTATCAGGATTTACGGTTCCGGCTAAAGAAACTTTTTCCTGGAGAACATCATAATATTGAGTGGCATATATCTCAAGTTTATCTCTTCTTAGTTTAAGCTTTCTCTGAATGTCTGCAATCGTTTCATCCTTTACTTCTTCCGGCAGATTATCAAAAGCATGGTCTATATCAGAATCTGTGAGGTTCTTCCTTATATATTGGGCCTGTGTAATCCATTCCTGTTCTTCAGAGCCTTTCAGAAATATCAGATCAAGAGGGTAAGGCTCCATATTCATCCACTTTATATTTTTGATATCTTCCTTAAAGCTTTTCATGTGACGGATGGCTGGAATATTCATGATAATCTTGAATGCAGCACCATCATATTTACTGAATGCCTGATCCCTGTCTCTTGGTATAGGCTTATAAATTATTTTATCTCCTTCTTTATATTCAGCCCATTTCCATTGGTCAGAATGTCTATCCCAGTCGCCGATCAGCATATCAAATAACCGTGCTCTTATGTAAGACTCCTTATCAACAGAATATTTATAATTTTTGGTAAGGTTTTTTAAAAGGTCATCTGTTGAAATAATATCATTGGCATTATCGAGTGAGGCTAATGTTTTAGGATCTGAAGAAAAGCGTTCTTCAATCATATACATCTCATCCCCGTAATCTATATTATATCTGTCTAATGCATATTGTTTCGGGATATAATAAAGCCTGGGGTTGCTATGATAAATATTAAGTTTATCTGCCATATTTCCTACCGAAAAAGGAGTGAAAGGATGGCTGGTGGTATAAAAATCTAAAAGAAATTTCTCAGGGAAAGTTTCTTTAAGTTCATTTCCTAGCGTACTTTTATTAAAGGCCATATTGTTTAGAAAGCGTATGGCACTTTTCTTAACTCCTCTCATTACGAATTCCTGACCATCATTGGCTTTTAATCTTAGACTTACAGATTGATTTCCGCCTCCTTCCCGGAAAGGAATAAATCCTCCGTTCAGTTCTGAAAGATTGGCAATAGGTGCTTTGATGGGAATTCCGTAGTATTTTCTGTAATGTTCCCCGAAAAGCCATCTGTAAGTTTTACTTTTTTTGGTAAGCTTTGGAGGGTATACAGAGGAAGTGAATGTCTCCGGCAATGTATTAGGGTAATTATTCACAAAATCTTTAGGTTTAGGATCTACCGTTATATGAGTAAGCTTTTGTAATGTATTATCTTTTGTAGAGAAAAATTCCACATCCGAGCTTTGGTCTTTCCTTAAGTTGAGAACAGCAAAACCGCTTCCTCCATAAGAAAAATCTGTTTTCTCAGCAATAGTTGCCGGATCTGTCTTGGAGCCTGCTCCACTGATGATCTGCCTGATATTTCTATCAACATGGTATTGCAGACTATGGTCATGGCCTGATACAAAGATCACATTGTCCTTATCCTGTACGATACTTTTTAATCTGTTGGCCAAAGTTGAATAATGTTGATTATTCAGATCTTCAAGGCTTGCTCCTGATGAGCTTCTGAGAATATTAAGAACAGTGGCTCCCACAGGAAAAGGAACTTTACTCTTCAAAGGGTAGAGATGGGATTTTGCCGATGTGTAACCAGCATGTAATCCTGTGCTTATAACAGGATGGTGAAGGGCAACAATAATTCTTTTATTTTGATTTTTATTGATAAGGTCTTTAAATTCTGTAAAAAAATCTTCTCTGGTCTTTATATTACAGCCTTTATTGATTCCGGGAAATCTGTCCCAATTAACCAGGGCCCATTCAGTATCGATTATGATGAGTTTGATATTATCAGTCAGGTTGACGTCGTCAATAGGACAAGAGTTTTTAGGAAGGAATGATTTTTTATCATCGAGATGTGTTTTTACATAATTTTCCTGGGCTTTTAATCCGTCCAGCCCGTGGTACCAGTCATGGTTTCCCGGGATAACAAGTGTTTTCCCTTTAAAGTTTCGAGTAATAAGGAGTTGATTATCCAGTTTTTCTTTTGCTTCAGCGTAATTTTTATTGTTTTCTTTAGGCATTCCCGAAGGATAAATGTTATCCCCGAGGAATATAAGCATTGAATTCTTATCGGCTGAATCCAATTTGGTTTTTAAAAAATTCAGAGTTTGCCGGGATTGAATTTCGTCGGCATTTCCTGCATCTCCGATAAGAAATATTTTGAAATCATTTTCGGGCTGTAGTCCTACATTTTGAATCTCCTGTAAATTTTTTCCTTTTTTTACGTTATAGGTAGCACAAGAGGTTAAAACTCCTGCCAATAAAAAGAATTTAAGGGAGGTGAAATTTTTTTTCAGATACGATTTAAAGGATAAATTCATACATTTACATTAACAAAATTTAGGGAATGAGTATTCTACACAAAGCTAAAGATTATGTTGAAAGCTTATTCAAAGATAAGTTATCTTCTGTATATTTTTATCATAATTTCATTCATACTACTTTTACGGTAAATAAGGCAGAGGAGATTATGATCCATACTCCTGTATCAGACGAAGATAAGGAGAAAGTTTTACTTGCCCTTTGGTTTCATGACACAGGATATATTGTAAGTCCGGTAGATCATGAAGAAAAAGGGGTGGAAATCCTCAGGGAATTTCTGAACAAGGAAAATTTTTCTGAAGAGTATATTGAAGAAGTCTCCCGTCTCATTCTTGCTACTAAAGTAACTTATGAGCCCCAAAACCTTCTGGAAAAAATTGTAAAGGATGCAGATTGCAGTCATTTTGCAAGCCACGATTATAATGATATTTCAGATTCGCTGAGGAAAGAATGGGAGCTGACAAAAGTCCGGTGTTTTACTAATGAAGAGTGGAATGAAGGAAATTTAAAATTACTGAAGAATAAGCATCAGTTTTATACTCAGTATGCCAGGGAGAACTGGGAACCTATCAAAAAGAAGAACATTAAAAAAATTGAGAAAAAGTTGGAAAAGGAAGGAGATAAAAAAGAGCCTGCAGATAGTAATAAAAAAGATCCGAAGTCAGACAGAAGTGTTGATACGTTATTCCGTGTCACCTTAAATAATCATACAAGATTAAGTGATATTGCTGACAGTAAGGCAAATATTCTGTTATCAGTAAATGCTATTATTATTTCGGTCTGTCTTTCCGTTTTAGTACCGAAACTGGATACACCTAAAAACTCACATCTTATTATTCCGAGTTTTATATTGTTGCTATCAAGTGTTCTTACTATTATTTTTGCAATTCTTTCTACAAAGCCTAATGTGACTAAATCAAAATTTACACTCCAAGATGTTGCTGACAGAAAAGTGAACCTTCTGTTCTTTGGGAATTTCAACAGGATGTATTATGATGAGTATATGGATGCGATGAAAGGACTTATCCGTGACAGAGATTATATTTATGATTCTATGATCAGGGACTTGTATTACCTGGGGAAAGTATTGGACCGTAAGTATAAGCTCTTATCGATTACCTATAAAATATTTATGGCGGGGATTATTATTTCAGTATTTTCTTTTGCGTATGCATTCTTAACACTTTAATCCCATGTTGTTTTAGAAAATGATTGTAAGACAGCGTGTTGGTTGGCTGAAAATGCTATTTATCTGGAAAGGATCTGTGTTAAAGAAGATAATTTTTCAATTATTTGTAATCACCCTATTTTCATTAGTCGTATTATTTTTTAATGGAAGAATCTATGACTACAAAGTGACTCTTAATCCTACAATCTTTACATTAATTGGTCTTGCACTGGCTATTTTTATGGGTTTCTGTAATTCGGCCAGTTATGACAGGTATTGGGAAGGAAGGAAGCTTTGGGGATTGCTGGTCATTGAGACAAGATCATTAACGAGACAGATTCTTACCCTTGTTAGGGAGCCGTCTTTTGAAGCAAAAAACGATAAGAAAGAAATTGTGAAAATGATTTCAGCCTTTTGTTGGTCCCTTAATTATCAATTAAGAGAAAAAGACGGAAGAGAGCACCTTTCTCGATTACTTTCTTCTGAACAGTTTGAGGAGGTAAAAGATAAAAAAATCATTCCGGTCGCCATTTTAGATCTGATAGGAAAGTGGCTGAATAAACAGAATAAAGAAGGAAATGTAGATACGATTATATTAAGTTCAATGGATCATCAGCTTAATCAGTTTTCCAATATTACCGGCGGATGCGAAAGAATTCATAATACCCCGTTACCATTTGCTTATAGTCTTTTAATGCACCGGACTGTTTATCTTTATTGCTTCTGGCTGCCTTTTGGATTGGTTGACAGCCTCGGGTGGATGATGCCTTTAATTGTTTTGCTCATCAGTTATACTTTTATAGCTCTTGATGCAATCATACAGGAGATCGGAGATCCTTTCGGTGAAGAAGAAAATGATCTTGCCCTTAATAACATCTGTAAGACTATTGAATTTTCAATTTTTGAACAGGCTGATATCCCGCAAAGAGAATATAAAGTTTCAGATTCTTATTGTATAGATTAAACTTTTATGAGTGAAACCCTCATGGCAAGAAGCCCAGTAACCCCTTGCAGATCTTCTACTTCTATAAATTCAATGTCAGATTCAAGGATATTTTTTTTCTGAAGATTTTTAATATATTTAAGATATTCCTTCTGCTCATCTTCTCCAAAATATACAATGGCAATTTTTCCTGGAATGGTCAGTCTTTCTGATGAATTTTTGATATGGGCTTTGTCTATTCTTTTTTTAATAATTTCATAATAAGAATTATAAGCACCATCTATATCGAAACGTTTTTCATCCATTCGGAAACGTATATTGATAAACTCATTATAAACGAAAATGAGAGAAGCGATTTCTAATGGAATAGACAGGTTAGGTTTGAAACTCTGGAATTCCTGCTCCATCATACAGACAGTTTCAAGCTGCCAGAATCTTAGCTCATGAATAATTTTTTTGGTATAATGAAGTTCGGGAGCAATAGATTGTCCTACATATAGGTTATGCTCTACACCATCAGATTTAAATCTTTCAAAATAATGAGGGAAAATTTCCTGAGCCTTGAGCTGGCTTTCATCTAAAAGATCGGCAAGCTTTCTATTGGTAAGGGTTATGGAATCATCCAGTTTTTTTCTTTCACTGTAAAAAAGATCATTTTGAGTAAATATCCTGTTAAAATAATTCCTGATCTTATCTTTAACTTTCTTAGCGGTTTTTGAATTTAGTTTTTCATTTAAAAAAGGGTGGATATCATCTCTTAGAAGGCGCTGGAATCGTTGTTCAGTATCGGCTTTTATATCTTTTTGAAGTTCGGCTTTAAAGATATCCAGTGCAAGAATGTACTTTTCCGAATTGGAATTTGTAAGAGAAAGGATATCATAAAGGCAGTCAATCTGCTGATTAAGATCTTCCAGCATGAGGTAAAATCTTTTTTCGGAAGATGATCTTATATCTGAAAATCCAAATAAAGGTGTAAGATTTTTAAACGTAATCTGTCCTAAGCTATAAATCTTCTTGGATAGATTGGCATTAAAATATTTCTCAGCTTCTTTCCTAAATTTCCATCCCACACTATCATGGATTGACGTATATTCCCTCTGAATGATAGCCTCAAGCTGATTATTTTTTTCTATGTTGAATCTCATTAAGGAGAACAGGATCATATCAGTCAGGAATTCCAGTTTCTTAAGCTTTAATCCGTTCAGGCTGTTTATTTGGGATGAAGTAAATTCCATAATGGCCAGAAGTTCATTGTCTTTCATGATAGGAATTACCATAAAACTATTGATATTGTTTTCTTTCAGGGTAGAGAAAGAAGGATGCTTTTTAATTTCCTCATCTAAATGATTCGTATTGGAAACTACTATAGGTTTGGGGTTATAGTTAAGGTTATCAAAAGTTGTCTTACGGATTTCCTCATCCAGCGTATTGATCCAGAAGTTTAAAATATGATTGGAAAAAATGTTTTCGTAGATAGGAACTTTTTCCAGCTTTTTATCTTTTTTATTGAAAAGCATAAGCCCGAAATTCAGGTCGGGAACATCAAAGTAGGATTTGAATATTTCCTTCAGGTTCGCATCGGGAGAAGGGTTTTCCATATCTATTTTGATCATACTGGATTTCAGATCGGATAGAGCTACTTCCGAAGTGCAGTCTACCAGAGAAATAATGGTAAAACCACTCATTATCCAAGCCTGGGAAGGAAAATGCTTTTTCCAGAGTGTAAAATCATCCAGGTTTTCCAATAACATGTCGATGGTCTTTTCCGAAGGAATTTTAGTTCCCTGAGCGGGATAGACTTCCGTGAAATCTGAATTGACTGTTATTTTGTAGTGCTTCATAATCCCTTCTTTATTCGGGATGTCATAATATAAAGGAATATTCCCTTTGATATCTTTCTTGAAATAGGTCTGAACAATCAGGCAGCAGCAAAAAACATAAAACTCGTCATCACTGATATTCCGGAGCTCTATTTTAAAATCCTTTCCTGCATCCTTTAATATATTTTTGAACCTTTCTGTATAATTGAATGTAATATTTGACAAGGGTATACTTGCCGCTTTTATTTCATTATGGGTTAGGCCAGTTGGGAATAAGTCTGCCAGTAAGAGCTGGATAAGATCAGCATATTTCTCCAGTAAGGAGATATCTTCAAATCCATCCTTTAGCTCCTGAAAATTTCTGGTTTTTTCAATGAGAGATTCAGCATAGTTTACTCTATATTCCAACCTGTCATTATATCGGATATGCTCCAACACATCCAGATATTTTTTGAATGAAATATAAACCTGGAAGGGAGCGTCTTTTTTGTAAAGATTTGCCAAAAGCCTAAATTTTAGAGTAAAGTTATAAAAAAAGAGCCACTCTAAAAAAAGGTATTGACCTTATTTTTTCCTCATTTTATTTCAATTTTATTGACAGTATTACGCTGAAAAAAAAGGAATAAGGTTCTATCTTTTTTCCACCACCTTGTTTTCAAACGGTAAGTCCAGATTTCATCCGGAAAAAAATTGAATTCATCGCCAAGTTCTTTAAGGACTTCATTTTTAGACTTTCCAATCAAATACTCATAATTCTTCGTCATAATCATAGTGTTTTTATATCATTTTATTTATGTCCTATTAAAAAAGGACGAGACTTTAAAAGTCCCGCCCAGAAATTAACTTATAATATTTAGATAACTATTTTAATTTTAGTTGGCATAGTTAGTATCTACTTGATAAGTTTTGTTAATGTTTTTCTCTACATAGTCAATTGCAACTGACATTGCATTACCGAATAATACCCAGTCAGCACCCTGTCCGGTAGGTACATTAGCTGTTACGATAGATGTACCGTTATACATTGAACCTGAAGTAAAGTTTCCAGTAGAGAATCCAATTGGAGCGTATGTACCATTCCAGTTGTTTCCTAAGGTAGTACCCCAGTCTGGGAACATGAAGAATCCAGGTGCATAAGCTAAAGTAGTTCTTTCATTTTGCCCTCCGTTAGCAGGTAACTGTACTAATCCACCGAAGTTAGCAGGAAGAGTTGAAGGATTGAATCCTAGCCAAGAAGCATTGTCATCGGCTACATAGAACATTCCTCTTGCATCACCAAATGGACCATTCAGATATGGATTGTCTGCTGTAGAAAGTTTAGCAGCACGTATAGCATAGTCATCTCCGTTTGCATTCCATGCTAAAGAAGCCCCGTATGCCCAGTTTAATGGATTAAGCATATAGTTGGCATTGTCATTCTGATCCTGGGAAGATACCTGGAAGTAGAATCCTTTCTTATTCTTGATAAAGTCAGCGATTACAGCTGCCGCATCAGCACTCCAGTCAGCATCCCAACCAGCGATGATAATTTCCACACCATTGTTATTGATTAAGTTTTGTAATGATGTAGCACTTTGGTTACCTACTTGTTGTATAGTATATCCTTCAATCGGAACTTTACCATTAGGACCGAAGTTAGCAGTGTTGTTCAATGCACTTACCACACAACCCTGACATCCCATACCACTTACAATAAGGATAGATTTTTTCTTATAAACAGTAGTAACATTTACATTACAAGTTGCTGTAGTTGCAGCGCTGGTTGTAATAGTATATGCATTAGTTCCACCACTTGTAGGAGTTCCTGTTGCATAAAGTACCATATTATAAGTACCTGAACCTGCAAAAGTTCCACTACCAGAGAAGCTGATACCATTTACTGTATTGGTAGAAGCTGTCCAAGGACCAGCCTGGCTTACTGTAACAGGAATAGTCATAGTATTTGCACCTGTTGTTGCAATACCTGAGTAATAAGTACCTTGTATTGTAGCACCACCACAAGACATCGTAAAGTCAGTTGCTGCAGGAGCAATATTCACTAATACTTCACAAGCAATACCGGACATACCAGTACCGGAAATAGAGAACGGAGTATTATTTCCAGAACCTGTAGGAGCATTTCCGTTAGAAGTAAGAGTTACTACATGACTTCCTGCTGTAAGGTTAAGATTGCTTGCTGTATATTTAACACCGTATACTGTATTCGTTTCAAAACTGAATACTCCAGGATTAACAACATTTACTTTAATCTTGATAGTTTTACCTACTGTAGATACACCTTGCTGAAGAGCATCAGAATAAGCATTGGTACCACAATATGAAGGATCAAATTCGAATTTTTGCTCAGCAGGATCTACCGTTACTTGCTTTGTACAACCAGGATTGAACGGTTCTCCGTTTACAGTAAGAGGGACATTGAAGGTGCCGGCAGCTGTTGGAGTTCCTACAGCAGCAATATTAAGCGTATAAGTTCCTGCGGTAGCAAAAGTACCGCTTGTCTGGAAAAAGAATCCATTTCCACTATCTCCGCTGATCTGATAAGTACCAGGCTCAATTACCTGTACTGTGATGCTGATATAGTTTCCTGAGTTTACAGAAGTTCCTTCCTGATAGGTCCCGTTTACTGTACCTGCAGCACAATCAGCAGCTGTAATTTTCAAAACAGCTTGTCCGGCATCTCCACACATGGATTTCCATTTATCTGATTTCCAGAAGTTAAAACATGCTTCATCTGTGTTCCAGATCAATAAAGATTGTGCAGGATTAGCGATAGCATCTCTTTGTACTTTTGATAATCTAGGTACTAAGAATCCTTTATCCCCAGAATATACATCCAATTGTGCAGATGCATCCGGTGCTTTGGTATTGATGCCCACTTTCCCCATCTGATATACATCCTGATTGTTGGCATCTGCGGAGGCTTGAGTCAGAACATTATTCCAAGGTTCAGTAGGAAGTTCTGTGATCATATTAGTAAGCTGATCAGAAGTTACCCACAATTTCCACATATTGGCAATAGCATCATAGAAATAGTATCCTGCTTTGGTGACTTCGGATGTTTTTGGGGAAGTAGCTGTAGGAATTTCAGTTACATAAACAATAGCTCCGTTCTGACCGGTTCCGTATATAGCATCTTTTGCTGTAAGCTGATCACCTGTTACTCTTGGTGCAATAATACCATCTGAAATAGAAGTTTCAGCAGGCTTACCTACAATATCTAGGGTTGCGTTTGGGGTCTCAGTATTTACTCCCACCTGTGCGAATGCCGTCGAGGTAGCGAATACCGAAAACATAAGTGTAATTATTTTTTTATTCATTTTTATGTATTCTTAATATATTATTTTCTCATACTGTAATCTGTGATGGTAATAGATTAAGAACTGGGGGAGGCCTTACTCTGAGATTTCCTCTGAATAGTGATATAGCTTTTCTGCCCGGAGAAAAGGCTATCTTATTTTTTTTATGGGAAATAGAAAGAATAGCAATACAATAATTCTTTACAATTCCTGATATGTGTTTTGAATAGGATGGCGCTGAAATAATAGCAACCGATTGACAGGACTGACTTGAAAAATAGAAATCAGAATAAGGGGTACGGGTAATTTTTACCAGAGGTTCTATTTTCTGTATTTTAATTTTCTCTATCTCTTTTTTGGGACTTTCCTCCTTCGGTATATTATTTACTTTATTAGAAAAGCTATTTTTCTTTTTTTTATGAATAACTGTAATATTATCAATCCCGGAAATGATTGTTCCATCACTTACATAGATAAGAGAAGAAACAGAAGCAGAGGCCTTGATGCTTTTGACAGATAATGAATCCTTACCATTCTTTTCTAATTCTATAGCATACGTAATGGTATATGTCATTGTGGAAATCCACAACAGAAATATTTTACTAAATATGGTAATTGTATGCCTCACTACAAATCAAGGGGTTATTGAGTGTGTGCAAAGGTATCTTGAGGAGTAAGTCTAAAAAAGAGAGGATAAGCGAGAAGTGAAAAATTATTTATATATGATTAAGTAGTTGATAAATAATTATTTATATGTATGATTTGTGATAAATGATTTTTCGATATGTGAGTATGTTGGGATAAGCAGATAAGAAAGGGATGATAGAAATAAAGTAAGGTGATACTTTGAATGGATTTTGATCAAACTTTTTATTAAGTAATTGTTTTGATCAAATAAATAAGTGTTTTCAAGGGTGATGGCTTTAATCTTAAAAATATGTAGTAATCCCTATAAATTAATAAACTATTACTAGTTATTAAGAACCAAATCCTCATTTTAAGATTAGCTCATTTAGTGTTCGTTTATGATCTATCTGCCATTAAATAATTATAAAAGAAAGAAGATAAGAAACTATAAACCGCACATTTTAGAACCGTTTTAAAATGGGCTGATTGGATTGTAGGTAAATCTTTTCTTTGGCCTTTTATATATTATTTCTCTAGTTCCAACCTCAAGTCTATAGATACTTTTTGCAAATATAAAACAGTACTCCTTCTTATATTGTTATTGAGCTTATCAAT
>NZ_JALAHD010000175.1 GCF_022712095.1 Chryseobacterium sp.
GATACTAAATTAAATATTTACATAAATATACACTAAAAAATTAAAATACAACAAAAATCATTCAACTTTAGCAGTAAAATAAAAAAAATACTCACTAATTTGTGAGTATTTAAAAATTATATATATTTGCAAAGTATTTATTAAAACATTTACACCAACACCAAACCATCACATAATGAACAGAAAAAAAATCCTGACTATAGCAGTCTTTGCTATAATGTCTACATCCTGTTATTCCCAGGTGGGAATTAACACTCGGGATCCCCAACAAGCTTTGCACATCTCCGGCACAGGTACAGGAACTTCACAAGCCACTATGAGAATTGAAGGTTTAAATAGCCAGAACAATCCAGCTCATGAAGATGCCAGTTCCTCAAAAAGAGTCTTTTCAGACTCGAACGGATCTTTTGTGATTGCCAGAAATGATCAGGTTAACAAGTCCTATTTAATTACTCCACTTCCAAATACCTCAGTATCAGGCGGAACAGAACAACTAGTTACCACTCAGTCATTTATACTAGAATATCCGTCCATAGTACATATTGAAGCAAGAGTAGGCATGTCCATTACAGACCATATTTCAACAGAAGCAGATCTGAAAGACGGGCAGGCAAGATTATTTGGAAGTTATTACAAATTTTCTTCAGCTCCTTCCAGTGTCCTTTCCAACACTTCATTCGGACAAACTATTATTTCTCATTCCACCAATACCGAAGAGGCTCAATTGGATGGCGTATTTTATATTGAACCCAGAAAAGACCTTTCCCTTCCAAAGGGTAGTTACACCATCGCGTTATATGGCTATTCTCAGGACAATAAGCTGAATTTTGCCGTCAATAGTCTCAACCAAACCTCACAACAAATGGCTATAAGCATCACCCCCTTAAGCTACTAAACCACCACCAATCATAAATATGAAAAATTTACTTCTAAGCACTCTGGTGCTTGGCGCCAATAGCCTGTGCGCGCAAGTGGGAATTTCCACAACTTCCCCTCAGAAAGCTCTTCATGTTTCGGGAACAACTTCTTCAGCTAACATTAGCGGAACTTCTATAGATGTTGTAAACCCAACCATCAGAATTGATGGATTGAATAATGCCAATCAGTCCATACAAGACAAATTACGACCTGTGTCGGTAACCGATCAGGGAGATGTGGTTCTTTCCCATCTACCAGCCAAATCATTACTCTTTATTGATCCTATTAATTCTTCTAATCCCGAACAAGACTATATTCCATCTGCTGTAACAATCAACCAAACCTCCCCGGCAACCAGTACAAACCTCACTATCAGATCTTTCAACTTTAGCCTTACCTCTCCCAGTATTGTTAAATTTAATACCGTTACAAGTTTTCAGTTTCTGAAAGCCTCTGATGGCACTCCAATCACAGATGGCTCCAATAGAACATGGGGCACCAGGTTCAGATTTTCCCAGGCACCTTCAGGAATTTCCACTGCACAAAATTCATTTTTCGGGGAATCAATACGGGCTTACAGCAATATAGTCGATACCACAGCAGCATCTGGTCTATTTTATACGGTATCCGATGATACTTTATACCTCCCAAAAGGTAATTACACATTAGACATTAACCTTTTTGCAGGAACAGAATCTACACAAACACCTTTAAGGCTAGTTTATGGAGGCGGCACAGACACCGTCAGTATCATTGCATATCCTGTACAATAAATTTCAACGTCAAAATTATTCATCGTGAAAAACACAATAAAAATAATATACTTTCTAGGTATTCTAATGAGTTCCCCTATTTTCTCACAGCAATATATGGGAATCATGACGGAAAACCCGAAAGCCCCACTGCATGTTAGCGGACCTGTCTCTGTCTCCAGCACCCAGATCGGGGATACCAATATCACATTAGTTACTCCCACAATAAGAATAGACGGTCTCAATATGAGCAACAATCCAACTGTTTTTACCAGCAGTAATACAACCAATCCATTATATGTCAACAGCAATGGAGACCTTTCCGTAAAGAAGGGAATAGAAATTTTCGGAACTTATACTCTTCCGGGTAGCGATGCTATTACAACCAGCACCACATTAAATGTAACTGCTAATGAAACCTATCAGGTTACAGGTGATTTATTGAGTACTACTTTCACCCTCCAGCACAGATCAATGGTTTATATATCCTCCAGCCTTTCCGCAGAAATACAAAGTTCTACAGGAGATGTTATTACAGATGGAAAAGCCAGATCTATTGCTGCGGTTATATTATTTACTGCAGCTCCTGCCTCCAGTAATATTGTAGTTAATTCCAGCTATATGAGTGACGGTATTACTTATTCAAACAGAAGGTCTGCTTCTTTGAACCGTTCTTTCACACTATGCCCGACTTCGGAAGTACTTCTTCCTCCCGGAACTTATACAGTTGCATTAAGAGGAGCAGGGATAGCAGGAAACAATTCCCCAGCCGAAAACTTCCGTGTAATATGGGGTGGAGGAAGTAATGATAAATTGAACATACTAGCAAAACCATTATAATTTTTTTTAACACAATACACTTATATTATGAAAAATCTGAATGAAAAATTAGCCCAATTCTCAATCGAGAAACTTGAAGAACGTAAAGAGTTTACTTTCTATTGCAATCCTAAGCCAGGATGTCACCCTAAACCAACTCCGCCAGATGGTAATAACAATCAGGGAACTGACCCAGGAAATGGTGGCGGTGTAATAAATTAATTCATCCCTTTAAATCTTTTTTAACTTAATACAATTAACAATATGAAAAATTTAAACGAAAAATTAGCCCAATTCTCAATCGAGAAACTTGAAGAACGTAAAGAGTTTACTTTTTATTGCAACCCTAAGCCAGGATGTCACCCTAAACCAACTCCGCCAGATTGCAATACCAATCCAGGGACTGATCCAGGAACCGGAGGTGGAGGATTAAGAAACCTCTAATATTATCTAAAAAGTACCCGGGTAATGATCTCGGGTACTTTTCATCTTGAAGAATTATCTATTAGCTATGAATAAACCATCACAATATTTTTTCAGGAATCAAACTGATTTTTTAAAGGAAAATTTCGTTATTGACAATGAAACATTACTTAAAGAATTCAATTCTTCCGTAGAGCATTTTTGTTTTTTCACTTTGGAAATGGATAAAATCATTGACAATGATTATAATTATCCACAAATGTATGAGAATAATACAAACACTCCCTATTTAGCAATAAAAAGTCACATGAAGTCCGTAAAAGGACTTTCAAAGATCTTTCCGGACGATCATTTATTCTGGAAAATTCTTGATGACCACCAGCTTCAGTATTATTCAGGTCTTTTGAAAGAAAAGTTTGACTCCAGACAGCAAACATTATTCACACTTCAAAATTTTGAAGAATACGCGGTCAACAAGCACTGTCTTGCTTATATTCCAATATTAGGTATGGACTTTCTCTTTACCTCTAAAGAATCTGCAGACAATCTAGTGGACATTCACACCTCACTGTTTAAAGCAATCCAGATGAATGATGATATTGAAGACTTCCAAACTGATCTGGTCAATAAACAATGGACCTATGCTCATTCACAAGTACATGATTTTATTATTAAAAATAATTTATCCAACACCAGCAATCTGGATCGGTTTGAAGAAAGGGTTTTGTATGTTTCCGGAATTGCTTCAGAACTAGCACATTACAGCAGAGAAAACTTTATGATTGCCAGAAATAAAGCTCAGAAATGTAATTTTCAAAAAATAGCATCTTGGCTGGATGAAGTATTATCTCAAATGGATGAAAATATAAAACTGATAGAAAATCTCGTTACCTCTTAAACTATGTCTTTAATCCGAACCGATTATATCATTTCTCCTTATTCTGCGGAACAATCAATATTAGAAATTTCCGGAGATTATTTTACCATCAATACAGATGCTAAAAAACTGATTGAAATCTTATCTGTGTCAAAAAATTACCAGGAGGCTACTCATATTTTTAACTCTGACTTTCAAAATATAAACCTTAATGAAAATGAATTTATTCGTTTCATAGAAAATATTTTTGCCGAAATTCCTATTTTCAATAGCTCTTCATTGGAGGTCAAGAAAACGAAAAGTTTTATTAAATTTCAGAGAACACTGTTAAGCCCTTCTATAGCCAGCCAATTGGCAAATTGTATACTATTCCTTTTTAATAAGAAAGTATTCTGGATTATTTTTCCAGTTTTATTTATATCAGGAATCTTCACTATCATTGCTACTCCTGTCCCTTATAAAAACATTTCTCCACTATGGATTTTTGTTTTTTATACCCTAAGTATTTTTTTTCATGAGCTGGGACATATTGCAGCCTGTAAAAAATATACCCGACAAAATGGTGAAATCGGCTTTGGAATTTATTTTTTATTTCCTGTTCTGTATTCCAATATTTCCGCCATATGGCACGGCAGCAAGGAAGAAAGGATCATTACCAATCTGGCAGGAATTTATATGCAATTATGGTGTATGCTGTGTTTCTATGTCGCTTATTGGTTCACCCAAAATGAAACTGCACTTTTTCTTACTTATTTTACTGCTGTTTACTGTATTATACAGATTTTTCCTTTTATCAGATCCGATGGATACTGGTTATTATCAGATATCTCCTCTACTTCCAATTTATTAGGAAAATCCGGAAAAGAAGTAAAGCTGTTTATCAAACATCCTCTGCAATGGCTGCGGGAAAAAAGAGAGAAAAAAATCTTCCTTTTGATATACGGACTTTTCAACACTTTGATACTCACCTATTTTATTGTCTATCAGGTACTGTTCCATTGGAAAGATATTCTTTATTTTCCAATAACCGTATTGGATATCCTTAAACTGATTTTCACCTTACAGTTCAGTCATATCTCATTACCAGATCATTTTATCGTGACATCAGTTTTTTATCTGCTTTTATTCACTCAAATCAAAAATCTTTTCAGTAGGTTTTCACAAAAAAAAGAGACTGCTTAAAGCAGTCTCTGGTTATTTATTTGATGATCATTTTCTGAATGGCAATTCCATTATCCGATTTTAAGTGAACCCAATAGGTTCCCGATGGATAATTTATTCTCTTTTCGTAAGCTCCTTCTTTATCCTTCAATGTAAAGGAATCAATTTGTCTTCCTCCCATATTGTATATAGTGATTTTTCCATTGTTCACTTTATGATAAATGAATTTTGCCGTTCCATTTTTCACCGGATTTTCTGCAATCTGAAGTGAAAATTTATTTTCTGTATTTTCGTCTACTACAGATAAACTTCCTGTATAATTTCCAAAAATCTTAAATTCTCCGGGAGCCAAAGTAATAGGTGCCGTAGCAGATGTAATATTGGAAATTGTATTGTCCATTAGGTTTTTCCATTGCCCCGTATAAGGAAAGTAAGGAATTACATTTTGAGTAGAGGTATCATAATTGGCAATCACGACAATATTCTTCACTCCGTTTGTAATCGAATCATCATAAACATAGATTCTGGTAATCAAACCGTTCGGGTCATTAGTAAGATTATTAGATTCTACGGTATATGTCTTAGACCGGAATACAGGATATGTATTTCTGATATTAATGATCTGCGCCCAGGTGTCATATATTGATTTTCTATTGATATCCGTATCATATCCTAAAGTAAATGCTACCGGCTTTTCATCTGTTCTGCATCCACTGTTAACAGAACCGTCTGCACATCGATTAATACTGAATTCATATCCCAGTTCTCCGAACTGCCATATCATTTTAGGTCCCGGTATTGTAAAGAAAGTTGCACCGAAGGTTTTCATTCTATCCAAAGCTGTATTAAGGTTTTTCACATCATAAGTCCCATTCACAGCTCCATAAGCAAGATTTTTAAACATAAGCCTTTCTTCATCATGACTTTCTCCATAACCTACCGCATGCATATTGGTAAAACCATGAAGTTCATGATCCATTCTGTCATAACTGCTATTTTCTTTATACCCCATAGTATTTTGATTATAGGGGTCGGTCTGCTTATTCCACAACATTACACCTTTTCCTTCTGCTATTTTATAATTAGCCCACTGCTGCTCTTCAGCATCAGTTCCTAAATGTTCAAAAATCATATAGGAAGTGGGATCAATTGTCCATTGCTTATCTGCATAATATTTGAGGATATCTACTCTATCCTGTTGATAAGTATTAGTACAGGTTTCATCTGTTTCCGTACAGTTCTGGGTAAATCCTTTAGTCAAATCCCATCGAAAACCATCTATCTTATATTCTGTCAGCCAGTGTTCCAATGTCCTTTCTACATAATATTGGGTAGCTGTACTGGTATGGTTAAAATCATTAAATACATTATATGAATGTTTGGGAACCTGATTGAAGTAAGGATTATTTGGGGCCACATCTCCATATCCGTCATAGTCCGGATCAATATTCCAAAGCCTGGCTAAAGGGGATCTTCCAGTTGCATGATTAAATGCAATATCCAAAATAACTGCAATTCCATTCTGATGACAAACATCTACAAATTCTTTAAATTTTTCAGGAGTTCCGTACGCTTTGTCTATAGCATAATGAAATGAGGTATTGTAACCCCACGATAAATTTCCTTCAAACTCCATGATAGGAAGGAGCTCAACCGCATTGATATTTAAGTTTTTTAAATATAAAATTTTATCAATCAGGGATTGCCAGTTTTTCTCCTGTGTAAAGTCCCTTAATAATAATTCATAAACTACCAGGTTTTCTTTATCTGGTCTTTGAAAATTGGCAACCTGCCAGCTATAAGGAGATTGTCCTGTCCGGAACATTGAAACTTCAAAATCCTGACCGGCAGGAAAGGCCGGTAAATTCGGATAAGTAGAAGCTGAGATCCATTGGTCATCATAAGAAGATAAAATCTGAGGTGAAAAAGGGTCCGCTACTTTTCTCAGATCATTAGTCCTATACTGAAATGTATACAATTGTGCCGGTGTTAATCCACTTAGTTCAATCCAATATAAATCGGGATTTGCTGTATCCCTTTTCATTAAATATGAGTCATCAACAGTCCAGTTGTTAAAACTACCAATCACATGAATAAAGTCCTTAAAAGGAGCATATAAAGCTAATCCTACTTTTGTATTATCAGTCGGATGATAATTAATTCCCTGTCTTATCCAGCCGGGAACAGATTCGGAAATAACAGTTCTTGGAATCTGTAAGATGAATGTTGAATTTTTTGAATTTGAATTGGTATCTGTAGCAATTAATTCCATATTAGCGTCTGCACTGACTGTATAAGAATACGCATAAGATGTTGATGGCACTAAAGTAGAGTTAACAACTGTTCCATTAGCTTTCAACTGAAAAGTGGCATTAACATTCGTAGCTGCTGTAATAGATATTGTATTTCCTTGAGATACTGATGTTAAACTATTCGCTAAAGGACTGGTCAGTGTTACACTCAATATGCCGACATTGACAAATACATCAGAAGTCTGATGACTTCCGTTTTTATCTTTCAGTAAAAAGCCAAATCTTCCCATTCCGGTTCTGTTAAAAAATACAGAGGGCGTAAAGGTAATGGAATAAGAATCCGTTCCTGAGTTATACGTAAGTTTATTCTGATCATTGGAATCATTCCAGCTTCCATTGGAGGGGCAATCCATACTATTCCCATAATTGGAGTCAAGTGACCATGACCATACATAAACAGCATTATTAGTAATTCCCCATGCATTTTCATCTATCTGATCACCGGGAATAGTTAAGGTAATCTGATCTGTTTCATTGAATGGATTGGGATTAATGGTGTAGTTGATCTGTCCAAATAAAAGGGTCGCCAGAAAAACTAAAATTCCAGAGTAAATTTTTTCCATATCAGGTATAAGTTTATTAATATTTTAGCTAAAATAATTTATTTTTCAAGATTTATCACATATATGAACTATAATTTAGTTATTTATGTAAAATATCATCATAAAATAAGAGCAGTATTCAAAGCTCATTTCTACTCTACCATTACAGATCATATATCAGAACTCAGGATGCTCAGGACTAAAAAACTGATCATCAATAAGGATATCATGATTAAAGAAATAGCTATAGAATGCGGATATGAATATGTTCAAAATTTCACAAGGCATTTAAGAAAAAGTCCGGAGTATCACCGGAAGCCCTGAGGAACGAATAAAAAAAAGCTACCTTAAAAAAGGTAGCTATATATGTTGTTTTGCTTGAATATTACTTTTTCAGAATTCAGGAGAAAAAGTAATGACATCCAAATTAATTAATGATGTCCATGATCATCATGATGTAAGAATGGACCGTGTCCTTTTGGCTGATTGTAGATTACTTCTACACCTTCCTGCTCAAATACGTTTTTCCTTCTAATTTCTTCAGGATCAAAAGATTTCCCTTTTCCAAAGTACTCCATTAATCCTTCAGTTAACCACATTGGTATTACCAAACCGAAAAACATAAAAATACACCAGAACCCTACTAAAAACATTACAAAAAAGTAGATAGTCCAAAGGAACTGATAAAACGGCCAAAATGCTGATAACATCATTTTCTAAGATTTTAAGCAAAATTAAGACTTTTTTCCTTTTTGACAAAAGATATAGTCCCTATTTTTTATTATTTATTTTAATTTTAAACTAATTAGTGAGCCAGATCTGCGAAAAAGTCATTCCCTTTATCATCTGTAATGATAAATGCAGGAAAATCCTTTACTTCAATTTTTCTTACGGCCTCCATTCCCAACTCCGGGAAATCCACAACTTCTACAGACAAAATATTATCTTTTGCTAAAATTGCAGCCGGACCTCCGATCGAACCTAAGTAAAAACCTCCATGTTTTTTACATGCATCAGTTACATTTTTGCTTCTGTTTCCTTTTGCAAGCATAATCATACTTCCTCCGTGGCTTTGGAACTCATCTACATAAACGTCCATTCTTCCTGCCGTAGTTGGACCAAAGCTTCCCGAAGCCATTCCTTCCGGAGTTTTTGCAGGTCCAGCATAGTAAACAGGATGATTTTTAAAATAATCCGGCATTGGTTTTCCGCTATCAATCAGTTCTTTAATTTTTGCATGGGCAATATCCCTTGCTACAATTAAGGTTCCGTTAAGTTTTAATCTTGTTTTAATCGGGTATTGAGAAAGTTCAGCCAGCACTTCCGACATAGGTCTGTTCAGATTGATCTCAACAGCTTCTTCAAGATGTGGTGGAGTTTCCGGTAAGAACCTCTTAGGGTTGGTTTCTAACTGTTCCAGAAAAATACCGTCTTTAGTAATTTTTCCTTTGATATTTCTATCCGCAGAACAGGACACTCCCATTCCTACAGGGCACGATGCCGCATGACGGGGAAGTCTGATTACTCTTACATCATGAGTAAGATATTTCCCACCAAACTGAGCTCCAATAGCGCTTTCCTGACATATTTTCTGAACTTTGGCTTCCCATTCCAGATCTCTGAAAGCCTGGCCGGCTTCATTTCCTGAAGTAGGCAAATTATCATAATATTTAGCGGAAGCCTTCTTTACAGCTGCAAGATTAGCTTCTGCCGAAGTTCCTCCGATAACCAACGCCAAATGATAAGGCGGACATGCTGCTGTTCCAAGATCTGAAATTTTCTCTTTAATAAATTCTTCAAGAGACTTCTCATTAAGTAAAGATTTCGTTTTCTGATACAGGAACGTTTTGTTGGCAGAGCCCCCACCTTTTGTAAGAAACAGAAATTCATAAGAACTTCCCTGTTTAGTATACAGATCTATTTGAGCCGGTAGGTTTGAGCCTGAGTTCTTCTCATCAAACATGGTTAATGGAACAACCTGAGAGTATCTCAGATTTCTTTTCTGATAGGTATTATAAATTCCTTTACTCAGATATTCTCCGTCATCCACTCCAGTATAAACATTTTCTCCTTTTTTTCCCATCACAATAGACGTTCCTGTATCCTGACAGGAAGGAAGAGCTCCATCAGCAGCCACAGCAGCATTCTGTAAAAGGTTATAAGCTACAAATCTATCATTATCAGTAGCTTCAGGATCATCAATAATTCTTTTCAGACTTTCAAGATGGGAAGACCTAAGCATAAAAGAAACATCAGCCATTGCTTCTTCAGCAAGTAATTCCAGGCCTTTAGGATCAACTATCAAAATTTCTCTGTCCCCCAGTTTTTCAACTCTCACATAATCTGAGGTCAATTTTTTATATTCCGTATCATCTTTCTGAATCGGATACGGATCCTGATATCTAAATTCCATTCTACTTTTCTTTATTACAAAAATAGAACATGCATAAGAAAAGATCAGTGGAATCCTACTTCTTAATAGATATTTATAATCATTATAAATTGTAAAATATCCATGTAATCCTTAATTTTATAAAAATTTAAACCTCTATGAATTACAGAATAGAAAAAGACACGATGGGAGAAGTGCAGGTTCCTGCTGATAAGTTTTGGGGTGCACAGACTGAGCGTTCCAGAAACAACTTCAAAATCGGACCGGAGGGTTCCATGCCTCACGAAATTATTGAAGCATTTGCTTATTTAAAAAAAGCAGCAGCTTATGCCAATGCCGAATTAGGTGTTTTACCTACTGAAAAAAGGGATATGATTTCCAAAGTTTGTGAAGAAATCCTTGAAGGAAAACTGAATGACCAGTTTCCTTTAGTGATATGGCAAACAGGATCTGGAACACAATCCAACATGAATGTCAATGAGGTGATCTCTAACAGGGCTCACGTGAATAATGGAGGGAATCTGGGTGAAAAATCAGAAATTCATCCTAATGATGACGTTAACAAATCCCAGTCTTCTAATGACACTTACCCTACCGCAATGCACATCGCAGCTTACACAAAAGTGGTGGAAACTACGATTCCTGCGGTAGAAAAACTTAAAAATACCCTGTCTGAAAAAGCAAAAGCTTTTAAAGACGTTGTAAAAATCGGAAGAACCCATTTAATGGATGCTACTCCTTTAACACTGGGGCAGGAATTCTCCGGATATGCAGCTCAGCTGGAATTCGGCTTGAGAGCTTTAAAAAATACACTTCCTCATCTATCAGAACTTGCTCTGGGAGGTACAGCTGTAGGGACAGGTCTTAATACTCCGAAAGGATATGATGTAAAAGTGGCAGAATATATTGCAAAATTTACTAATCACCCTTTTATCACGGCAGAAAATAAATTTGAGGCGCTCGCAGCTCATGATGCAATCGTAGAGTCTCATGGTGCATTAAAGCAGTTAGCTGTTTCTTTATTCAAGATAGCACAAGATATCAGATTGTTAGCTTCAGGCCCCCGCTCCGGAATCGGTGAAATTCACATTCCTGAAAATGAACCCGGATCTTCTATTATGCCGGGAAAAGTTAATCCTACGCAGAATGAGGCTATGACCATGGTTTGTGCCCAGGTATTAGGAAATGACACTACGATTTCTTTTGCCGGCACTCAGGGGAATTATGAGCTTAATGTATTTAAACCTGTTATGGCCTTCAACTTTTTACAATCCGCTCAGCTTATTGCTGATGCATGTATTTCATTTAATGATCACTGTGCTGTAGGTATTGAGCCTAATTATGAAAGAATTAAAGAATTGGTAGACAAGTCTCTGATGCTGGTAACTGCTTTGAATACACATATCGGATATGAAAATGCTGCCAAGATTGCAAAAACAGCCCATAAAAACGGAACAACCCTGAAAGAAGAAGCTGTCAATCTTGGATTACTAACTGCGGAACAATTTGATGAGTGGGTAAAGCCGGAAGACATGGTAGGAAGTTTAAAATAAAAAATGCTATAAAAAACTAACTGTCAATGATATAAATTAAAAAATATATATATTTAAAATATTTTTTTCATATTTTAGTAAGGCAAAAACTTATATCCTCAAAACAAAATATCATGCCTGAAAATCGTTTAAAAAA
Organism: Chryseobacterium sp.; assembly: GCF_022712095.1. GTDB lineage: Bacteria > Bacteroidota > Bacteroidia > Flavobacteriales > Weeksellaceae > Chryseobacterium. The sequence continues at coordinate 11,886 of NZ_JALAHD010000175.1, forward strand.
AGCTGAAAAATTGAACCGGGAAAGCCTGAAAACCGTGATGGGAGGACATACTTGCCCTAACAATTTATATCATATCACATGGAACGGCTATCATGGATGTTGTATTCAGGTTCCTGAAGGAAATCCCTGCAACTCAACTTTATGCCTGATACCTGTAGAAATGTGTGACTCCGGAATTAATTAATGATTAAATAAAAAGGAAAAAGAAGAGGAAAAGGTCGGAGAAAATTCTCCGATCTTTTTGTTTTAAAACAGGTTTTATTATCCTGAAAAACTATCCAGCATGTCCCTTGTCGGAACAAAAAACAATGTTCCAGTAACAGCTGTACTGAAATCCAGAATCCTATCATAATTGCCGGGAGGGTTTCCTATAAACATGTTGACCAGCATCTTCTGAACCGTACTGAATGTACTTGCATAGGCAATAAAATAAGTCCCGAATTCATTAGTGGAAGGATTCCCGAATGGCATATTATCCCTGATGATCTTTAATTCTTCTCCATTTTCCCCTTCAATATTAGCTAAAGCAATATGAGAGTTGGAAGGCTTTACCTCATCAGCCATTTCAATATCATTTTCTTTTGACCTACCTATCACTTTCTCCTGTTCTTCCGTAGAGAGGTTTTTCCAGGCTTTCATATCATGAATATATTTTTGGGTAAACAAATAGCTTCCTCCTTTATATTCTGCATCTTCATCTCCTATTTTACCGAAGTAATCCCTGTCTTCTCCATGCGGGTTTTCCGTTCCGTCCACAAAGCCTAAAATAGACCGGGCATCCCAATATTTGAATCCATGAACCTCCAATATGCTTTGTGCTACAGGGTTTAAAATATTGGATATTTCTATCGCCATATCAAAGCAAATACTTTTATTATCTGCCCTTATGTGAAAATGTAAATCTCCGGGGGTAGAAACAGCTATATGTTTATCCCCTTTAATTGCCTCAAAATTAGAAAGTTCTTTAGGCATTGGGGTGGGAAGGTCCAGCATTTTCCATGCTTCATAGCCGATACCCATTATACAGCTTGCCCTGCTATCAGGAAATCTATTTAAAACAGAATTATTTAAATTCAGGACCAAAGCACACAGTCTCTGGAAGTTTTCTTTCAACTGAGGATTATCATTAAGCTTCCATACCATGAAAATAGTATTGGCATTCGGATAATCCGTGACATTTTGTGAATCACTCATTTCATTTGCATTTAATAATAAAAATTACTGTACTTGGTCAGCAAAATATTGTTCCAAATCTCTCAATGTTTCCGGATTGGTTCGGATGTCTCTTACCACCTGGCCTTTGTTTACCACCACAATTCTGTTACAAACTTCAGTAGTATGTGATAAGTCGTGGCTTGAGATAAGGAAGGTCACTCCATCCTGCTTAGAGAGTTCTTTAATTAAGTTTTTTAATTTTATCTGTGTAGAAGGGTCAAGGTTAGCAAAAGGCTCATCTAAAATAATGATCTCAGGATTCCCTATAATAGCTCCTACTATTCCTACTTTTTTCTGATTTCCTTTGGATAGATCCCTGATGTATTTCCCTGATTTCAAAATTTCCCCATTGAAAAAGTCCTGAAATGGAATCAGAAACTGATCTACAGAGTTTTTATTTTGCCCTCTCAATTCTCCGATAAAATAAAAATATTCCTCAGGAGTAAGGTACCCGATCAGAAAGGTATCATCTATAAAAGCTGAAACTTTACTTTTCCATAATTCGGACTCATTTACCTTGATATCGTCGATTCCTACAAATCCTGTCGTAGGCTGAATAAGGTCCAGCATCAGACTGAACAATGTGGTTTTGCCGGCACCGTTATTTCCTACCAAGCCAAAGGTTTCCCCTTCTGAAATAGCAAGGTCATCAATTTTAAGAACCGTAGCTGTCCCGTATGTTTTGGATAAATTATTTATCGTTATCATTCTTATTAATTTTTAGCCTTAAAAGCTTCTATAGTACTATATTTTTCTCTTTTATAATGTCTTATTATGATATCAAATATTTTTTCCCTGAACAGAAATCCGATCAGCCCAAGAATCGCAATGCTTATTACACCTGCTGTCATTCCTCCAAAATATTGAGATACTCCGAAAACAGCCATTGGTAAAAGTAGTTTAGGAATAAGTAATAATAAAGACTTGATATTAAAACTGTTTTTCTGTCCCATCACCTTCTCTTTGGAATTAAGATCAATTTGGTTTTTATTGAAAGCCCCGGTCCAAAGCGTGAATTGTGAATTAACCCCGATATTGTACAGCCCCGCTGCAAAGAAGGTCAAGTAAATATCCCATCCGAGAATAGCATAGAATAAGGCAAGCACAATGGAAAAGGAAGTAACGATATTCATAAGCCACCATTTGGCCTTAATATATTCTTTATAGGGAACATTTAGGGTCATCATTAAAGGATAATAGGAACTGTCGAAAGAGGGCACCCTCTGACCGAACAGGAACTGGAAACCACCTGTCACAAACAATCCCATGAACATCATCATATAAGGTGTCTTATAAATAGGCGATGTAAACATGAGCAATCCGTAAAAAACAAACATAAGGCTTCCTAAAATGATTCCTTTGGCTACTTTATTACGTTTCAACATTTTAATATCATTATTGATAAAAGAACCCAACGCTCCGTACTTATTAAGAAAAACAATATTTTCCGTTTTACCTACTGCCTTTTTAGCTTCTAAACCCTGATCCAGATAAAATTCTTTGCGCAAATACCAGAAGCATATTCCCCAAAGCAGAATAAACAGAAGTAAGGGAAGTAAAGCTATATAAGGGTATGCATAAAGCCCATAGAAAAATACTTCTGAATAGGATAGAAGTGGAATTATATTATAATAGGTAAGACCTGCCAACACGGCAATCAAGGCTCCTGCAGCAAATACCACCTTTTCTTTATTATTAAAAAGAATATTGATGAAATTATTAAGATAAAACAAACATGAAACTCCTATCAGCCAGCTTGTAATTTCTAAAAAACTATATCCGTTGAATATCGTAATTAAGGAAAAACTTATAAAAAAGAAAGAATTAAGCCAACTTAAGGGTGACAGGAAAGTTTTAGCCAATGCATAATTAACAAGTGTTTTTTTAGAAATATTAAGTGTAAGAAAAGGCTTGATATTCTGAGTAGGCATCTGCTGGACAATATATTTAAAAATAAGATCCATCCCCCATAATACAACCAAAAATCTGGATACCACCTTTAATGGATCTTCATGCATTTCTTCCTGAATATAATAGAAAGCACCAAATGCACCCCCAATAAGGCACGCCACGAAATACAAAACTCCAAGAATCCGGAATATCTTCATAACAAGATTAATCCCTACAGAGGTCCCCCGAAAGAAACTTTTAATTTCTAACCGCAAAAGTTTAAAAAACATACTTACTTTTTTGCATTAGTAAATATAATATAAAATATGTTACAGAGTTTCTTAACTTATTATGATTGCATCCATTTATAGGATCTGTACCATATAGTATTCCCCCAATTGTTTACTTCGCGTATCAGGGTTCAGGAATTTAAGTGAGAGTTTTGTAATTCTGTAATTATCTTCTTTCTTAATTAAAATAAATTTCTTCTTGATATTCTTCATATCCTCTTCATTTAAAATCAGGTAATCCCCGGATTTTACTTTATCAAGGTCTACACGCTGGAAGTTGTTATGAGCATAAAAATCAAAAGCCCATGTTCCATATCCTTTGGGAACTCTAATTTTTTGAAGATTGATATGATGGTTATTTACGAAGCGGGCCAGTTTCAGACTTCCCTGATATTGAGTAAGTATAGGATAGAATTGAGAATTAAGATACATATTCACACAAATGGCAAACATAAATGACACCACTACATATTTATGAAAAAGGCTGTCTTTCCTGAAAACAAAAAAGAGTAAAACACCTGTAAGGATAAGAGTACAAATAAACATAGGTAGATTCGGGACCTTTGTGAAGAAAAAAGTGAGTAAGATAATTCCTGTAAGAGATAAAAACACAAAAACTACCTGAACCACATAAAGTAATCTGATCGTCTTTCTCTTTTCATTATCCAGCAAATTAAAAAGGTAATATGCTGTAAATATAGACAGTATAGGAATAATACCATTCATATAATGAGGCAGCTTAAATTTAGACCAAGAAAACAGAAGAATAGTAATCCAAAATCCTCCAATCGTAAGAAACTCGGGTGTAATATTACTTTTAAAGGATTTTCGGAATAAAAAAATAGTCTTTTCAAAAATCCCACTATAAAATAGGATAGAAAAGGGAAGAAACAGCCATAGTAATGAATGGAAAAAGAAAAAGTAATCTGAATTGGTTTTCTCAAATCCTTCGGCAGTCATACGATTATAACTTTGATTAAAAAGAATAAAACCTATTCCCTCTTTCCCGAACTGATAATAATAGGAATAAAGTATCGGAACTACTCCTATTATAAAAGCCAGCATAACTAACAAGAGTTTTTTATTAAAGAATTGTTTCCACTCTTTTGAATAAATGAGATAAGAGAAAATACAAAGCCCTATAATCACCACCGCCATCATTCCCTTGGAAGAAAAAGCCATCGCTATTCCAAACCCTGACAGCAATGCTGCGAGTGCTTTACCATTTTTGATAAAAGAAATCAGTTGCCAGATAGAGAATATGATAAAACCCGTTAATACAGCATCCGTCCTCACATCATGTGCGGAAAGGATGATCGTCTGTGACGACAGAAATATCAACGAAGCCAGATAGCTGAGATTTTCATTCTCATAGAGCAGGTCAGCTAATTTTTTAGTGGAATAAGCCGCCAATATAATACATAAAAAGGCAGGAATTCTATAAGCAATATCATTGATTCCAAATATTTTCATGAAAAGAGCAGCTAGCCAAAAGTGAAGATGGGGCTTATCCAGATAAGGGCTATCTCCTTTATACAGTTCTAAAAAATTATCACTTAGGGTCATTCTCATCGCCATGGAGGCATGCTGTGCAGAGTCATTCTCCATAAGCGGGATAAAAAGACCGGAAATATAGACCAATGCAAACAGGAGATAAAGAATGGTAATCTGGGAAGAGGACAGAAGGCTTTTTTGCATAAGGCTCTTATTTTGACACCCTAAAATTAGGTACAGCTTTAACCTTAAGACCTTTAAAAATCTTTAACTATTCTTTACATTTATGTTTCAAAATTGAAATAAGCGGCTCCTAACCTATAAGTTCTCTGGCTTGTGCCAAAGCAGCATCAGTGATTTTGCTTCCCGAAAGAAGCTGAGCGATCTCATTGAGCTTCTCTTCATCATTAAGAGTAATAATAGTGGATTGGGTTTTTCCTGAAATATCTTCCTTCACCACTTTATAATTATTATTTCCTTTTGCAGCTACCTGTGCCAGGTGAGAGATCACGATCAACTGCATATCCTCAGACATTTCCCGCATAAGGTTTCCAATTTCTTCTGCGACCTTTCCTGAAACTCCGGCATCAATTTCATCCAGAATCAGTGTAGGGAGCTCATCGCTTTCTGCAATAATTTTCTTTACAGCCAACATCACCCTTGACCTTTCCCCTCCAGAAATAGCCGTCTGAATCGGTTTCAAAGGGAATCCAGAGTTCGCCTGGAATAATAACTGAATATTTTCTTTACCAAAAGAATCAAATTCCGGAGCATCCTTTAGTTCTATATCCACTTTTGCTTTTTCCAGCCCAAGCTTCTTTAAGAGCCCTTCAGCTTTTTGTACAAATACAGGAATACTTTCTTTTCGGTTTTGGGAAAGTTTTCCGGCAAGTTCCTGAAGCTCTTTTTCCTTATTTACAATATTATGTTCTATTTCTGCAATAGCAAATTCCAGTTCTTCAGCTCCTTTTTGTTCACCAGATAATTGATCTCTGATTTCTTTCAGCTCATTGACGTCAGAAACATTATGTTTGAGAAATAATGTATTGAGTTTATTATTAAGTTCTGATAATAAAGCCAAGTGTTCCGGATTGACTTCAATTTTTTCAGATTCATTTTCCAGTTCGGCAATGATATCCTTTAACTCTACAAAAGTTTCTTCCAACCTTTGATCCAGTGCTGAAAAACTTACGGAAACATCGGCTATTTTAGATAATTTAGCTTTGGCTTCATTAAAGAAGGATAATATACCAATTTCTTCCTGCTGAAAACGTGATAAAATCTGACTGAGATTCTCGGAGATCATTTCTGCATTTTCCTGAATGGAAAGCTGTCCCAGCATATCTTCATAGTCTATATCATCCAGCTCTATTTCTTCCAGTTCACTTAGCAGGAATTGCTTATAATCACTTTCTTGCTTTGAATCGTTCAACTGGTTCTGCAACTTTTTAAGCTGAAGTTTCAAACTTTGAAATTCAGAAAACTCATGCTGATAATCTTCTATTAAAGTTTTATTTTCTGAGAGCCCATCAATAATTTTAAACTGGTATTCCGAAGTAAAAAGATTGGAAGTTTCAAATTGAGAATGGATATCGATCAATTGAGAAGAAAGTTCTTTAAGAATATCTAATGTTACGGGAACATCATTGATAAATGCCCTTGATTTTCCTGATGGGAGAATCTCTCGTCTGATAATTGTCTGATGTTCATAATCCAGATCATTTTCAATAAAGAACTTTTTAAAACGGTTATTTAATGCAAACTCCGTTTCCACCACACTTTTTTCCTCCGCATTGGATATGGATTTCAGATCAGCCCTTTCACCTAGAATAAGTCGCAGGGCTCCTAAAATAATAGATTTACCTGCACCAGTCTCACCGGTAATTACCTGAAGACCATTATGTAATGAAACATCCAGGGTATCAATTAATGCGAAATTTTTAATAAAGATTCTCGAAAGCATGGATCAATAGCAATTACTTTAAGTAATGCAAATATAGAGTTTTAGATTTCAGTATTCAAGGGAAGCGTAATTATAATATAAGAGTGCTATTTCCATTTATTCCACTTAGAATCTGTATACTTTGGTGCAAAAGTTATCATCAGCTGCTTCAGGTCATTAAGAACGACTCCTCCATTATTTCCTGAATTGAAAATATTGAAGATCTCATCACTCTTATTGTCCATAAACAAGTTGAAAAAATAATTTTGCTGGAAGGAGTTTTCGTACATTTTCAGTCTCATGAGCGCATCAAAAATAACTTTCTTAGCGGTTGTCTGGTCCTGATTGAATAAGTTATCCAAACCCGATCTGTGATAAGTATACAAAGTAGTCCTTAGCTGGGCCATATTAGGATTAATAATTTCACCTATTAAAATAGCTCGGCTGCGGGGCTCATTGATCAGATTCCATCCTTCATACCCTCTGTTCTGGCTATTCTGAGCAATCTGTTGGGCCTTTGCAAACCAAGGTGACCCTCCCATCGACTGGAAACTATCTGCATCATATCCCAGTATCAGATATACGTAAAAGCTTACTACATCAATCAGGTTTTTACCTGAAAATTGTCTTTCATTGAATATAAGATTTTCATTCTCTACATATTCAAAAGCAAATTTAGTATCCTGAAGATTAATAAGCGGAGATTCGTACGTCGTATTATAAACAGGGCGCACTGCCTGAATCACAATATTTCCTTTGTATGTATTACTATTTCTCTCTGTTAAAACAATCGCAAAATTAGCTTTTATCTTCTCAAAATTCTGAAGTTTTTTACCTGTCCAGCTTGTATTATTAATAAAATCTCTAAGACTTTTCTCCAGAGCTTTATAAGCCTGCTGGTTACTTCCTGAAATCTGTTGAGAGTTAACCTGAACTGTCGCCAGTAATTCCTGACCCCAGCCAAGATTAAATAAAAAAACCAATAGGAATATGCTTATTATTTTTTTCATTATCGAGTAAAAATTGAGAACGGAAATTTATTAAATTTATTTTAAATACTGAGTTTCAATGAAATTAAATATGTCTTTAGCTACCTCTGTTTTGGATTTAAGATCAAATTCCTCTTTACCGGTTTTAGTGAATATTTTTATTTTATTCGTATCTTTTCTAAAGCCTGCCCCTTCATCTCTGAGAGAGTTAAGAATGATCATGTCAAGGTTTTTCTTTTCGAGTTTCCCTTTGGCATTTTCTTCTTCATTCTGGGTTTCCAATGCAAATCCGACTAAAAACTGATTCACTTTCTTCTCCCCCATTGTTTTAAGAATATCAGGATTCTTTACCAGCTCTATAATTAGATGCTCATCATTTTTCTTGATTTTTTCTTTAGCAACCTCTTTGGGAGCATAATCTGCAACAGCTGCACTACCAATAGCAATATCCACTTTTTCATAGAATTGAAATACTTTCTCCAACATTTCTTTTGCCGAAACGACTCTAAAAAGTTCAATATTTTTATGAACGGCTTTTTGCGAGCTTGGACCTGAAATCAGAATTACCCTGGCACCTCTTTTAGCAGCTTCTTCTGCTAACGAAAATCCCATTTTTCCTGAAGAATGGTTTCCTATAAATCTCACAGGATCAATAGCTTCATAGGTAGGACCGGCTGTGATCAAAACTGTTTTTCCTTCAAAATTGTTATTTTTTTCCGAATCTAAAAATGCTTCTATAATTTCAGAGACTGTTTCCGGTTCTGCCATTCGGCCCTGCCCTGTTAATCCACTTGCCAGTTCTCCCTTTTCAGCAGGAATCACTATATGACCAAAGTCTTCTGCGAGTTCAAGATTTTGTCTGGTAGAAGGATGCTGATACATATCCAAATCCATTGCAGGAGCTATAAAAACAGGACATTTTGCTGACATATAGGTAGCTATGACAAGATTATCACATATCCCGTGTACCATTTTAGCTAATGTATTGGCTGTACACGGAGCCACAATCATTACATCCGCCCATAGTGCCAACTCCACATGACTATTCCAGGTACCGTTTTCACCATAAAAATCGGAATATACAGGATTCTTAGATAAAGTAGCAAGGCTCAGTTTAGTTACAAAATTTTCTGAATCCGGTGTCATTATCACCCGAACGTCTGCTCCTTTTTTTATAAAATCCCTGATTAAAAAATGAATTTTATATGCAGCAATTCCTCCTGTAACAGCGATGAGAATCTTTTTCCCTGAAATACTCATGTAGTTTATTTTTTTAAAAGACTAAATTACTTAATTTTTCTTATACCTGTCGACCATAAATAATAAAGGTCATAGAAAGAATAGCTCCTCCTATGACCTTTATGTATAAAATACAGATACTATTTTTGTCTGTCTTCTGTCTTTCTGAAATAAACTTCTTCATCCAACCATTCCTGAATAGCAATAGAAGTTGGCTTTGGAAGTTTCTCATAGTGCTTAGATATTTCTATCTGCTCTCTGTTTTCAAAAACTTCTTCCAAGGTAGAATTATGAACAGCAAACTCATCTAATTTGTTATGAAGTTCCGTACGGATCTCCGCATTGATTTGTTCTGCTCTCTTTCCCATGATAACAATAGCCTCATAGATTGAACCTACTTTATCTTCAATCTTATCTTTATCGTAAGTAATTGTATTTACTTCTGCTTTTGTATCTTTTACACTCATTTTGAGAAAATTATTTTATTTATAAGATGGCAAATTTACAAATTATCTTTGAATTTTGAAAGTAGCTGCAGGAGGTGGTGTATTTAATGCTGCACTATCTCTCTGAATCTGCATTGCTTTCTTTTCAGCTCCCACCTGTTCTTTTATCTGCTTTTCTGTTTTGCTTCTTTCAGCAAGTTTTTCAGCTTCTTTTTTTTGCTTTGCAGTTAATGCTGCAATTCTCGCCTCAGTTTGTTTTTTTACAACGGCGAAGTTTTCTTTTTCTTTTTCGAGTTTTCCTCTTAAGTCTACAGCAGTCTTGGAGTACTCAGTATCCGGAAGATCTTTTTCAACCTGTCTAGTCCAAGATAGAGCACTTTCAATACGCTCTTCTTTAAGATCATAAACGGAATTGGTAGCTAACTGATAACGGGATCTTAGTATATAATCATAGATTTTCGGACGCAGTTTGGTACTTGGAAAATCTTCCAATACATTTTCCAAAGCAACATTGGCCGCCTTATATTCTCCCATCTTATAATATTGTCTTGCATTCTCATAAGCTTTAAACTCAAGTTTATAAGACAATTCCTCTACAAGCTGATTGATATTTTTTGCCCTTTCAGAGTTTGGATAATTATTGATAAAATCCTGCATCTCATTAATAGCAAGTTCTGTACTGGACTGGTCCAAATTATAATCCATTGATCCTTCATAATAGCATAAAGCAGACATATAAGCTGCTTCTTCAGCTCTCGGATCTTTTGAAAAGCTTACTGCAAAATTTTTAAACTGATGTCCTGCCAGTTTATAGTTTTTATCATAATAGTTTGCATAAGCGGTATTAAATCCAACATTCGGAAAATCGTCTGTTCCTGCTACTAAATTCGCAAGTCTGTCGTATAGAGCCAGCGCATTTTTCCAATTCTTTTTAGCAAAATTTTCGTTTGCTACTTTTAGAATATAGTTTTTGTCAGCACTCTTCATCGCTTTTTCCTGCTGGCTTGAACATGCTGTAATTACAGCAACCGCAAGAAGACCTAAAATGTATTTTTTCATATAAAAAATTCAACAGTTTTCGGAATATTATACCGATCTATTAATTTGCAAAAATAAAGTTTTTTTGCCAATTGATTTTTTTTTATGATTATTTAACGTAATTTTAGTCTGCAGCGTATCCCAGAATTGCAAAAACACTTAATAAAAGACTCATTCTTATCTTTTTTTCAGCTTCTTTAGTGTAAGCCTCTTCGTTTTTGCTGGGAACATAGAGTTCATAAAAATTCTTATTTCTAATCACAAATAAAGTAGACCCCAGAATCATTGTTAAAATATCCTCAGGCTTAGGTGCAAAAGTAAATACTCCAGATGCAACCCCCTTCTTGATTACTTCTTCAAGCTTTTTCACAAAGAGTTGGTAAAAATCAAGCAATTCATCTTTCAGATTATCAGTGTGGCGAAGTTCCTGTGTAACAAAACCATGGAAATAATTGTATTTAAACAGTTGGGAAATAATATATTTTATAATTTCTCTCATTTGCATTTCCGGTTTTCCATCTTTAATGGTATCTGCAAACTCTGAAAAAGTCTCACGTGTCTTTAATACCCTATACTGATACAGATAGGACATCATTTTTTCTTTTGATCCGAAATAGTACGAAATCATCGCAACATTAATATTCGCCTTTGAACAGATATCTCTTACGGAGGTGCCATCATAGCCCTTTTTTGCGATAAGTTCCTCCGCAATATCTAATATGTAGATCTGTTTTTCAGTAAATTTTTTTCTCATGAAATGCGCTAATTTGAGTAAAGTTATGACTTTTTACCATAACAATAAACTTATGTCAAAGTAATTTTCAATTTTACAAAAAAAACACCTAATTTATACCACTATTAAATAAAAAAATAAATAACATCCATAGATTTAATTAATTAAAACAAACAACACACAGCAAGTACCTATAATTAAATTAATTTTAAAAATTCCATCTAAATTATAGTATTTTTGGATATGATTTTTTTTGATTTTCATCATCACCATAAAAATATTTCTTATGGAATTTACAATTTAAATGTAGAGGACATTCCATCTGACATCCCCTATTCAGCGGGAATTCACCCACAGGACATCTCTACGCATTCCATTGCAAACCAACTCAATTGGCTATATTCCGTAGCCTCTTCAGAAAATTGCATTGCTATTGGAGAATGCGGTTTAGACGGTTTGATTTCAGTAGATATGAATCTTCAGGAAGAGGTGTTTTTTAAACAGATCGAATTTTCAAATGAGATAAAGAAACCATTGATTATTCATTGTGTCCGAAAATATTATGAGGTTATTTCTTATAAAAAAAAATCAAAGCAAGCCATGATTATCCATGGTTTTAATAAAAAACAATCTATTGCCGAAGATCTCCTGAAAAATAATTTCTATTTAAGTTTTGGAAAAGCTGTTTTGTATAATTTATCTTTGCAAAATACTTTAAAAATTGTCCCTTTAGATAAAATCTTTTTAGAGACTGATGATCAGGCTTTTGAGATTAAAGATTTATATCAGAAAGTAGCTGAAATAAAGGACATTTCTATAGAGAAACTTAATTTACAGATTTTAGAAAATTTAGATACGATAAAAAATGGATAAATTTTGGCTGGAGAGAACGGAACTGCTGATTAAAGAGGAGGGGCTCACCAAATTAAATAAAGCCTCAGTTCTTGTTGTTGGTTTAGGAGGAGTAGGTTCTTTTGCTGCTGAATTTCTGGCAAGAGCAGGAGTAGGCCATATGACAATTATAGATGGGGATACGGTAGATATCACCAATATCAACCGACAGCTTCCGGCCTTACACTCTACTATAGGGCAACATAAGGTAGAAGTAGTAGCAGAAAGACTGTTAGATATCAATCCTCAGCTTAATCTTATTAAAATCAATGAGTTTCTGAACCCGGAAAGAATGGATGAAGTATTGGATTCCGGAAAGTTTGATTATATCCTGGACTGTATTGATAGCGTAACTCCCAAGCTATGTCTCATCAAAGCAGCACGAAAAAGAAAAATAAAGCTGATAAGCTCCATGGGAGCCGGAGGAAAGACCGACCCCAGTAAAGTAATGGTAAGAGACATCAGTAAAACACATAATTGTTTCTTAGCAAAACAGGTCAGAAAAAGGCTCAAAAAAGAAAATATCCACAAAGGGTTCCGATGTGTATTTTCCAATGAATTACAGAAGGAAGAAAGTCTGAAAATGACAGACGGTAGTAATTTTAAAAAATCATTTTACGGAACAATCAGTTTCATTCCTGCTGTTTTCGGATTGTATGCTGCTGCCGAAGTAATCAATTATTTAGTGAAAAAAGACTGATGCATCACTCACGATATACCCGAAAGGAAAAATTAAAAAAAACCAATGAAATCTCTTTACTTTTTGAAAAGGGAAAATGGAAAACGAGTGGAAATCTGAGAATTATCAATTTAAGAAATACAGAGGATCTTTCTTTAGAAAATACAAAATTCGGCGTTTCCGTGTCTAAAAGATATTTCAAAAAAGCAGTTCACAGAAACAGAATAAAGAGATTATTAAGAGAGGCTTATCGTTTAAATAAAGATCTATTTAAAGAAGCATTCGGAGAGAAAACGATTGCTATGCTTTTTTGGGCATCTTCGGAAATACCAACTGGTTTTCAGGAGGTTGAAAGCCAGTTTATCAAACTTTGTTCTTCGGTTAAAAAAAATTAGTTATCCGGGCAGTTTTCGTAACTTGGGAAAAACTTTAATCTGAAGAAATCATGTTAGACCACGTTTCCTATTTCAATTATATTTTAGGAGCTTTTATCGGTATTGGCTTAGCCGCTGCAACGGGATTCAGGGTATTCCTTCCTATGTTCGCCGTAAGCCTTGCCTCTTATTTCAACTGGATCCCAATAAATGAGCAGTTTGAATGGTTAGCCAGTCTCCCGACTCTTATCACTACAGGAATTGCAACGGTTGTTGAGATCCTTGCCTATTACATTCCTTATGTAGATCATTTACTGGACAGTCTTTCTGTTCCTTTAGCAACTATCGCTGGATCTGTTTTATTTGCCAGCCAGTTTGCAGATCTGGGAACTTTTCCTCAGTGGGCATTAGCATTAATTGCAGGTGGCGGAACGGCTGCTACTATCAGTTCAGGGTTTGCCGGATTAAGAGCAGCTTCTACAGCGACAACAGGGGGGCTGGGAAATCCTATAGTAGGAACAACTGAAACCGCAGGGGCCGGCCTAATGGCAATTATGGCAATGGTTTTGCCTGTCCTGGCTGCTATATTTGCTGTTATCCTCATCGTGTTAGTCTGGGTGTATGGCCGTAAAATATGGAGAAAGCTAAAGACAAATAAGAATAATAAGTAATAAAAAATGGACAAGAATTTTTCTTGTCCATTTTAGTATTTTTTTGCTTTACTTCAGTATTTATTTACTCTTTATTTCCTCCACGGATTGTTTTGATTTCCTGAATTTTACCTTCAAAATAGTCTTTTCTTTCAGGATACTTTTTCACTAATATATGGAAAGCATTTGTCGCTTTTGTATATAGTTTCTGTTCAAGATAAAGATTTGCTAGGGTCTCAGTCATTAAATGTGAAATATCATCCGTTTTTTCCTTTACAACATAGTTGTTCTCGTCCTTCAGCTGAGTGATTTTAGGATTATTTTCAATAAAAGAATCAATGGCTTTAATCTTATTCTGGGCTTTTTCTTTTTCTATTTCCTCTGTACGGTCAATCTTCAGCCAGCTTTGCCATGTATTGATAAATCCGGGAATATTACTGTCTGAAGAAATCGGCTCTGTAGCGGCATGCTGTTTAGTTTCCTCCGGCTGCTCCTTCTCTTCTTCTTTATTAATTCTTAAACTCGAAATATCTGAACCAAAGAAAGACACATTCATTACCGGAACATCTGTTTCTTCCACTTCTATAACATTCTCTTCTTCTTTTTCTTCATTTACTTCTGCAACAGGTTCCTCTTTTTGAGAGATTTTCGATAAAGCTTCTTTTTGTTCAGCTTCAGGAGCTTCCTTTAACTGAGTCTCCTTTTCTTTCTCCTGAACGGGCACAGGCATTTCTATTTTATTGATGAAAGAATCCGGAATATTTGACTCTAATACCATAGGTTTCCATGTAGACTTTACCTCTTGGGTATCAGACAGTTTACCTTTATCCTCTTCAATAAGTTCTATTTCCTTAATCTCATCACTTTTACTTTCATTTCCCCTGTCAGATATCTTATTATCAGGCTGGATATCTACTTTAGGTTTTTCGGAAGGTCTTAGTGTTTCCACATGAAAACTCTGGGTATCAGCAAAGCTAATTTCATGGCTTTCTGACTCTTCTTTCTCCCTTTCTTTTTCAGAAATAGACCCTTTACTCATCTTCATCTTTTTTTCCACTTCGTCGATAAGTCTTCTCATTTCCTCCTCATGTTTATTAACATTGGGTTGAGAAATTTCCGATTGCATGGATTCCGTTTCATTCGTTGTCTGAATCTTAACATCCGGTAAAAAAGAATCCGTTCCATGAAAGCTCAGCTCTGAACCATCATTGATCTCTGTCTTTTCTGCTTCTGTAGAAATTTCTTCTTCGTTGATAATTACTTCAGGGGTTACTTCCTCTTCAACCTCATTAGTAATCTCCTGCTGATTCTCAACTATTGCTTTCTCTTCATCTTCTATAACTTCTTTTTCCTTTTTTTGAGTGACAATTACTCCGGATTCTAAAGTAGACTCCAGATCAATTGTTTCTGAATGGTCTTCCTCTAAAAAGTTTTCTTCCCCTTCAAAAAGTATCCTGTTTCTTTCCCCATTTACATATATCAGCTTATTTTGAGGAGGTATATTGTGAATAGGAATCTGTTTTTGATCTTCCTGTGTAGGTGTTTTTTCAGCCAGAGGTTCTTCTTCCTGAATGGGAACAGGCTCTATAACAGCTTTCTTCTCTTGTTCTATTATAACGGGTTTCTGAATTTCCGGAATTTTACCATTGATCAGCTGATAAAGAATCTTCTTCTCCGTAGTATAGGCTGCAGTAACGGAAAGCTCTTTCTGATAATTTTCCTGATCAAATAAGTGAACACCATACAAATGAAGTGCTCTGATGTTTTGAATATATGGGAATGAATCTATTTCTCCTTTCAGAAGCTGAATATCTTCCGGCTGGATATTTTTCGGGTCCTTTAATAATTCTAAAACTCTGGAATTCATCTTACCAATTTGCTACAATATCGTTAAATATCTTATTAATAATCCTTTCATTTACAATCTTCACCTGGGAGTTTTCAATATCACTCTGAGACAAACTGCTGTTAAATACAGCCTCATCAGAATAAGTTCTGTCAAAGCTGAGATCAGGATGAAGTTTATTTTCATAATGAACTTTTACAGTGATTGTAAGTTTATTCTGAGACTCCTGCACAGTTCCTCCTGTACTGGTCGTCGTTGTTGTTGAGCTAATTGTCGTAGGGGTAATTGAATAATCCGTAATCTCCCCTTCGATCAAAATATCCGGATTTTCTTTAGTCCCTTTTAACGTGGTTCTCTGTAAGAACCTGTTTTGAATATCTGTAGAAAATTGCTGTGACAAGGAAGGGTTAACCAAAGCCGCATTGTTTGGAAATTCATTAATCTGAACAGTTTTCTCATCCTTTAGGGAGGACCCCGTAAAGCTATAGCATGATTTCAAAACACTTAAAGAAAGAAACAAGGCCATTAAAATCCCTAATCTTCCATATTTTTTGTTACTATTCATCTTTTTCTTTTAATCCGATTTCTTTGATCTCATCATACCCGATTTGCTGAATAGCATCCTCAAAGGCAAAATAATGAGTCGTATAATAATAAGGCATTGTCACTAAAAGCCCAATCCCACAGGCAAGAACCCCAAGCTGAGCAAGGAAACACACAACAATTGCAAATAAAAATATTAATAATAAATTATTTTTTGTCATGACTTTAGACATATTCCATGCTGTTTTAATATCCGTTGTTTTATTCAAAGATATTAATCCCGGTATATAAAAACCTTTTAAAGCAAAATAAAATATAGCAAAAATAAAAGCAGCTAAATAAAGAAACATAAACAACACCATAAAAACAGATGATGCTTCATTTCCTCCGCCTATTCCCCCCAGTAATCCTGCCATAGGTATAAAGATAAAGAAAGGAATATAAAGAGCAAAAAATCCTCCGATAATAATTAACTGCAGTATAAAATACGGCATGAAATCATCGAAATTAAAAATTTCTCCGGCACCCACCATTTCTCCTCTATCTAACTTTTTGCAATATTTATAAAAGTTACCCATTGCCAAAAGCCCGCAAAGGGGGATTATTGCCATAATCATACAAAAGAAATAGGCCAATATGAAATTTCCAAAATCTTTCTTTATAAGTTCTAAACCCTTGCTCAGATAATCATTAAATTTAAACTCCACAGGTTTTACTACGCTTCTCATCATTTATTTTAAGTTATATATGTTTTTTTAGCTTTCCAAGTTATATTGTTTTATTTTTCTGTATAATGTCCTTTGGGAAATCCCTAATTCTTCTGCGGCTTTATTCCTGCGTCCTTTATGTTTTTCCAAGGCCTTAACAATAAGATCTTTTTCATTATTCTGAAGAGAGAGGGATTCTGGCTTTTCTTCTTCTATTTCAATATCTTCGATATCTTCATAACTATCATCAGGATTTGAAATTATGGTAGGATTCTGAACAGTGGTATTATTTCCATTTTCAAAATACAGCAGGGATCCTGAATTGGAAGACTGTGAGGGTTCCTGAGTATAGATCCTGTTGATCAGATTTTTTTCCTGATTACTTAAATCTGAAGTGCCTCTGTTCTTGATAAGCTCTGATGTTAAAGACTTTAAATCATTAATATCATTTCTCATATCAAAGAGGATTTTATACATGATCTCCCTATCACTGGCAAAATCGTTCTGCTTAGGAGCATTCGGAGTACTTACAACCATAGGAAGATGTGATTCCATAGGAATGTATTCCGCCAGCTTTTCAACTGTAATATTTCTTTCTCTTTCTACTACCGTCATTTGCTCCACCAGATTTCTCAGCTGGCGAATATTTCCGGGAAAAGTATAGCTTTCTATATAATGTACTGCACTGGGTTCCAGTTCTAACTCAGGCATACGGTATTTCTCAGCAAAATCTATAGCAAACTTCCTGAATAACAAATGGATATCCCCTTTTCTTTCTCTTAAAGGCGGCATATCTATCTGGACTGTATTCAGACGGTAATAAAGATCTTCACGGAATCTTCCATCCTGAATAGCTTTCATCATATTAACATTGGTAGCAGCAACAATTCTCACATTCGTTTTTTGGACCTGAGAAGATCCCACTTTCATGAATTCACCGCTTTCCAGCACCCTCAAAAGACGGACCTGAGTTTGCAGAGGCAATTCACCCACCTCATCCAAGAAAATAGTTCCCCCATCTGCTACTTCAAAATACCCTTTTCTGGTTGCTGTAGCTCCCGTAAAGGCACCTTTTTCGTGCCCGAATAATTCTGAATCAATAGTTCCTTCCGGAATTGCTCCACAGTTAACTACAATATAAGGCTGATGTTTTCTTCGGGATTCTGAATGAATAATTTTAGGAATAAATTCTTTTCCTACTCCACTTTCCCCGATCACAAGGACAGAAATATCTGTTGGTGCTACCTGAATAGCTTTTTCCAAAGCTCGGTTTAAAGCCGGATAATTTCCAATGATTCCAAAACGGGTTTTTATATTCTGAAGTTCTGACATGTTCAATAAGATTTAGTAGTAATACTATTTGAGCATAACCGGTCAAATTATTTGACTGTCTCCCCTAAAAGTGTGCCCTGAGTATTATCAAAGACAAAAACATCCACAATGTCACCAATCTTCTGCCCTTCCAGTTTATCAAACACGCAGACAGCATTCTGAGAATTTCTTCCCTTCCATTGATTTTCATTCTTTTTGGATGTTCCTTCAATTAAAATTTGATGTACTTTTCCTGTATAGGATTTCATTCTTTTTCTGGATAGTTCTCCCTGTAAGGCAATTACTTCTGCCAAACGTCTCTGTTTTACGTCTGCAGGAATATTATCTTCCATTTTTTTATGAGCCGGCGTTCCCGGTCTTTCCGAATATGCAAACATATAACCGTAATCGTATTCGACTTCTTTCATCAGACTCAATGTATCCTGATGATCCTGTTCTGTTTCATTACAGAAGCCTACGATCATATCCTGTGAAAAAGCAATATCGGGAACAATCTCTTTTGCTTTATGAATCAGCTCCAGATATTCTTCTCTCGTATGTTGTCTGTTCATAGCAGCCAGCATATTATTGCTTCCACTTTGAACCGGTAAGTGAACATATTTACAAATATTCTCATGTTTTGCCATCACTTTGAATACCTCCAGACTCATGTCCTGAGGATTTGATGTAGAGAATCTTATTCTTATTTCCGGAACGGCATTCGCCACCAGATCAAGCAGCTGAGCAAAATTAACTGCCGTAGCTTTCTGCATTTCGGAAGCCTTTTCAAAATCTTTTTTCGGACCTCCGCCATACCATAAATAGGAATCTACATTTTGTCCCAATAAAGTAATTTCTTTATAGCCATTGCTCAAAAGGTCCTGACATTCCTGAATAATAGAATGCGGATCGCGGCTTCTTTCTCTTCCTCTCGTAAATGGAACGACACAAAAGGTACACATATTATCACATCCTCTGGTAATGGTAACAAAAGCTGTAACACCATTTCCTCCCAGACGGACCGGATTGATATCCGCATAAGTTTCTTCTTTGGAAAGAATCACATTAATTGCATCTCTGCCATCTTCAGTTTCTTTTAAAAGGTTAGGCAGATCTCTATAGGCATCAGGTCCAACCACTAAATCTACCAGCTGTTCTTCTTCCAGAAATTTAGTTTTCAGCCTTTCAGCCATACAGCCTAATACTCCAACAGTCATATTGGGTCTTTCCTTTTTAAGGTTTTTAAATTGGGAGAGGCGCATTCTTACTGTCTGCTCCGCTTTTTCACGAATAGAGCATGTGTTTAAAAGTATAAGGTCTGCCTCTTCCACTTTCAAAGTAGTATTGTAACCCTGCTCATTCAAAATAGAAGCAACAATCTCAGAATCAGAAAAATTCATCTGACATCCGTAGCTTTCCAAAAACAGTTTTTTAGAGTTTTCTGCTCTTTCTGCAATAGCAAAAGCTTCTCCTTGTTTTGTTTCGTCTATATATTTTTCCTGCACTTTCGTAAATGATATTTAGTCGTTAAGAATCCGATTAAAATGATTAGTTTGCAAAGATACAAAATATTGTGCCAGAATGGCAGAAATTATCTCTGGTAAAATTTAATTGAGAAACTGATAGGAAAAGCGATTCTTTCTTTTATCGGTATATTGGAATATAGTGCCGGTTTCCAGACTTTTTTCAACCTAACCAACGCCCTCATGAAATCTTTATTAAAATCCCGGTCATATATTGTAGGATAAATTCTTGCATTTACAATTCTTCCGGATTCATTGATATAAAATTCCAGATTTACGTCTCCATTGATATGATAATCAGAAAAAAGAGCCATAAAATTATCATGAAATTCTTCCTCAAATACTTTTGGACCTCCGGGGTATTCTGCATGAATAATGAAATTATCTGCATTATAGTTTGGGCTGTAATTGCTCATCAGATCATATGGATAAACAATAAACTCGGTAATCGCTCCTATCTTTTTTCCTTTCACTTCTGCGGGTGTCCAGTTTTTAAGATTTTTAAGGATTTCCATGGACAGATCATAAGCACATTTATTTTTTGCAATATTGGCCGTATCATTATCTTTTATAATCTTAACTGCAGCATCCTTTGTAACAATAATTCTGGGCTGATAAATTTCTTTCTTATCACATTCATTGAATGTATTTATACTTAAAAACTCATGGGCATCTTTATAAAGATTTACCATTCCTCCTTTATAAAAATCCTGATCATGAGGATATTCATCTAAAACCTGTGCTTTAAAAGAAGTTATTGTACAAACTAAAATCAATAACAGAATTTTCTTATAATTCATAATCAGATATTTTCAATCTTTTCGACAACCTTTATTTACAAATTTACATTATAAAAGAAGAAACTCCACTTAAAAGTGAAGTCTCCTATATTAATTCTTTATGATGTATTTATAATACTTCAATCTGGTTTCTCAAAAGATCTTCAAACTCATCTCTCTTGCGGATAAGATGGGCTTTTCCATCCATGAATAAAACCTCAGCAGGTTTTAATCTTGAGTTAAAGTTGGAACTCATCTCAAATCCATAGGCTCCCGCATTGTGAAAAGCAAGGATGTCTCCTTCTCTTACTTCATGAAGTTTTCTATCCCATGCAAAAGTATCTGTTTCACAGATATTTCCTACAACAGTATAAATTCTTTCCGCTCCTTTAGGATTGGATAAGTTTTCAATAACATGGTAGGAATCATAGAACATGGGACGGATCAAATGATTAAATCCGGAATTCACCCCTACGAAAACGGTAGCTGTAGTTTGTTTAATAACATTTGCTTTCACTAAAAGATATCCGCTTTTTCCTACTAAGAATTTTCCCGGCTCAAACCAAAGTTCAAATTTTCTTCCGGTAGATTTGGAATATTCTGATATTACTTTTTCCACTTTTTTACCCAGCGTTGCTACATCCGTTTCTTCTTCATTATCCTGGTAAGGAATTTTGAAACCACTTCCCATATCCAGATACTTCAGATTCGGGAAATGTTCTGCAAGGTCAAGCATGATGTCCAATGCCTGAAGGAAAACCTCAGGATCTTTAATCTCACTTCCTGTGTGCATATGCAATCCTTCTACATTCAGATTGGTGCTTTTCATAATTCTTTCAATATGACGAAGCTGATGAATGGAGACTCCGAATTTACTATCGATATGTCCTGTAGAAATCTTATAGTTTCCACCGGCAAAAATGTGCGGATTGATTCTCACAAAAATAGGATAAGAATCTCCATATTTATTTCCAAACTGCTCCAGAATAGAAATATTGTCTATATTAATATGTACTTCAAACTTCATAGCCTGTTCTATTTCTTCCAGGTCTACACAGTTGGGAGTAAACAATATCTTTTCTTTAGGAAATCCGGCCTTCAGACCAAGTTTTACTTCATGAATAGACACACAATCCAGAGAAGCTCCCAGGTTCTTTATATATTTTAAAATATTAATATTCGTTAAAGCCTTTGCTGCATAAAAGAACTTTGTGTGTTTTAAAAAAGAAGATGTAAGTTTTTCATATTGTGTTTTAATAGATTCAGCATCATAAACATACACCGGCGTGCCATATTCATTGGCAATTTTTAGCAAATCTTTTGAGTTCATAATTTAATTAAGTAAAACTTCTTTTTTTATTAAGAAAGTACAAATGTAAGGAATCAAAATTTTATTTTGGCAATGGTAGTGTCTCAAAATCACCACGAAGCAGTGCCAATTGCAATTCATTATTTAAATCAACCGACTGTAAAGGAAGATCTATTTTCAATTTTGAAATTTTACTCATGGTCTGAATCTGCGTAAACAGCTCATAAAAACCATAAGATTCTACTTTTCCATTTTCTATAATAATGAATAATTTCTCTCCCAGCTTTCTTCCTGATCCCAGCCAAATTTCATTTCTTTTCTTAAATTCTATTTTCTGTCTGAAAACTGCTTCATCATTAAACACTTCCTGTTTACTTATGAATTGTACAGCTTTTGTTCCCTGGGTAAAGGATCGGAATTTAAGAATAGGTTTTTCCAGCTTATTCAGTTTATTTTTTTCAACAATATATTTATTATTTCTAAAATAGAGTCCAAAGGGAAGCGCTTCTCTTTTTTTTATGTTTCGCGAATTCAGTATCAGCTTAGCAATAGTGTCTGTTCCGGTAAGCTCATAATTAATCTGCTCTACCCCTCTCTGCAGCTCCTCCCATTTCTTAGATTTAGAATTAAATATTTTTTTGGAAAACTTATTAATATCCTGAACATGATCAGAAAAAATGATTCTTCCCGCCTCATCCTGAAAATAAATAAATCCTTTTTCATTAGGCAAATCCTGCGTTAACTCTTTGATTTTGTTAATATATGTTTTCGCATTGGTCTCATCGTGCTGCTTCTGGATAATTTCGTTTTCTGTATCCTTGGATATCAGCAATTTAAACAGTTCAAGAGTTGCCCTAGCATCTCCTTCTGCTCTGTGATGGTTAGTAAGGGGAATTCCCAACGATTTCACCAGCTTTCCCAGTGAATAACTCACTTCCTCAGGCACCAGCTTTTTAGCTAACGGGATAGTATCTAATGTATTGATTTTAAAGTCATAACCCAGTCTTTTAAAAGACTGGCGAAGCATACGGTAATCAAAATCTATATTATGACCGACCAAAGTAGTATTTTCCGTAATTTCAATAACTCTTTTAGCAATTTCATGAAATTTGGGAGCGGTTTTAACCATTTTGGGAGTAATATTAGTCAGCTTCTGTACAAAAGGAGTAATATCACTTTCGGGATTCACCAAAGAAAAAAACTGATCAGTAATCTTCTGACCATCATATCTATAGATGGCAATATCAATAATGCTTTCTTTTCTATACCCTGCACCATTACTTTCTATATCTATTATCGAATACATTTAATCTGTGTGTTAAGCTAAAATACTAAAATTATGTTAAAAACATGATAAAGCATCAGAAGAGTTAACATTTTAAAACTTTTTCGTTTCTATTTTTTCCGTCCCCCTAACCCAAACATTCCTAAAATAGCTTTTGCACCTTCACGCATCAACGTATTTGTAAATGTTTTTCCTGCTTTACTTTGCAGAACCTGCTCAAACATTCCCGGTTCTTCTTTTACCGTTCTTGTTTTTTGGGTAGGCGCTGCCGTTTGCACAGCCTGTTCCATTCTGCTTACAAGGATTTCATAGGCTGATTCTTTATCAATAAACTGCTCATATTTAGCTACTAAAGCTGATTTACTTACTAATTCCGTGACCTCAGCATCATTTAATACATCCATTCTAGATTCCGGAGAAATAAGATAGGTATGCACTAAAGGAGTAGGTATTCCTTTTTCATCCAATGCAGTAATAAAAGCTTCCCCGATTCCCAGATTTTGAATAAGGGTTGAAGCGTTATAAAATTCTGTTGTAGGATAGTTTTCCACCGCTTTGGAAATCTCCTTTTTATCTTTTGCCGTAAACCCTCTTAAAGCATGCTGAATTTTCAACCCCAACTGAGAAAGAATACTCTCAGGAACATCTCCTGGAATCTGGGTAATAAAATAAATACCTACTCCTTTGGAACGGATCAACTTTACCATAGTTTCAATCTGGGAAACTAATGCTTTGGATGATTCATCAAAAATCAAATGAGCTTCGTCTATAAATAAAACAAATTTTGGTTTTCCACTGTCCCCTTCTTCAGGAAAAGTCATATAGATTTCAGCAAAAAGAGAAAGCATGAAAGTAGAAAACAACTGAGGTTTATTCTGAATATCAGCTACTCTCAGGATGTTGACCACCCCTTTCCCATCTTTTGTATGAAGCAGATCCTGAACATCAAAGCTCAATTCTCCAAAAAAGCTGGTTGCTCCCTGCTGTTCCAATGCAACAATTGACCTTAAAATAGCTCCCAGAGAAGAAGAGGCAATTGATCCGTAGTCTGCTGCCAGCTCAGCCTTCCCCTGAGGATTATCGGTTACATACTGCAATACTTTTTTCAGATCTTTCAGATCAATAAGTGGCAGCCCTTTATCATCACAATATTTGAAGACAATAGACATAATGCTCTGCTGGGTATCATTAAGTCCAAGAATTTTACTTAATAGAACAGGCCCGAATTCTGTAACCGTAGCTCTCAGTTTCACCCCTTTTTCTCCTGAAATAGTCATCAATTCCACTGGAAATGCCTGAGGAGTGTAAGGTAGTTGTGTTTTCGCATATCTTTCAGAAATATTGGCATTCATTTCCCCAGCTTCAGCAATTCCCGAAAAGTCTCCTTTAATATCCAGTACCAAAGAGGGAATTCCGGCATGAGAAAGCTGTTCTGCAAAAGCCTGCAACGTTTTGGTTTTACCCGTTCCTGTAGCTCCGGCAATAAGACCATGCCGATTGATTGTTTTTAAAGGAATAGTGACGTTAACTTCCGGAACCACTTCTCCGTCCAGCATTCCCTTTCCCAATATTATATGTTCTCCCTTAGGAGTATACCTGGCATTAAGCTCTTCAATAAATTGTGTTTTATTTTCCATTCGATTTTTTTAACTCATAAATATAAAATTTTTTGAAAAATATATCCGTCTTTATCAAATAAGTTTCATTTCTTCTTTACATTGATATTATTTATCAAATAACTTTTTATAGAGACATGATAAAAAACATCCAATCCGTTTTACGTTTTCTTAAACCCTCCTGTTTCTCCTGAAAACCACAGCATTCACTAATATTTAAAACTTCACTACTATTTGAAAATTGATTATAACCATTACCTGCAGTTCAAAAATCCTCATACTTTTTATCTAATACTTTGTATATTTATCTAAAATTTAAAATAGATCCAATGAAAATTGAACAGATATATACGGGTTGTCTGGCTCAAGGAGCCTACTACATAGTATCAGAAAAAGAAGCAGCCATTATCGATCCTCTGAGAGAAATCAAACCTTATCTGGATCGTCTGGAAAAAGACGGTGTTACCTTAAAATATATTTTCGAAACTCATTTTCATGCGGATTTTGTTTCCGGTCATTTGGATTTAAGCAAAAAAAACAGGAGCTCAAATCGTATACGGACCAACCGCAGTCCCTGACTTTGAAGCTGTGATCGCTGAAGACAATCAGATTTTTGAAATTGGAAAAATAAAAATAAAAGTATTGCACACTCCCGGACATACCATGGAAAGCAGTACTTTTCTTTTAATTGATGAAAATGGTGTTGAAACGGCAATCTTCACCGGCGACACATTATTCTTAGGAGATGTAGGCCGTCCCGATCTTGCCCAGAAAGCAGCCAATATGTCTAAAGAAGATCTTGCGGGTGTTTTATATGAAAGTCTGCAAAGAAAAATAATGCCTTTAGATGATACCATTACAGTATATCCGGCGCATGGTGCGGGTTCTGCATGTGGAAAGAACATGCAGAAAGAAACTGTTGACACATTAGGTAATCAAAAGAAAACAAACTATGCACTCAACCAGCCGAACAAGGAATCCTTTGTAAGAGAAGTTCTGGATGGACTAACTGCTCCTCCCAAATATTTCGGAATGAATGTAGCCATGAACAAAGGAGGATACGAAAGCTTTGATGATGTGATGAATAAAGGGCTTCATGCTGTTTCAGTAGAAGAATTTGAAAAAATAGCCGAAGATTCAGGAGCTCTCATTTTGGATACAAGAAACGCAGCAGAATTCCATAAAGGATATATTCCCAATTCAATTAATATTGGTTTAAAAGGAGATTTTGCTCCGTGGGTAGGAACTATGATCGTAGATGTAAAACACCCTTTATTACTAGTTACCGATCCCGGAACTGAAGAAGAAGTTATCACAAGATTAAGCCGGGTTGGTTTTGATAATGTAATAGGTTATTTAGACGGAAGCTTTGAGGCCTGGAAAAAATTGAATAAAGAAACTGACGAGATAAAAAGAATCTCTCCATCTGAATTTGCAGAACAATTTAATGGGGATTCAAAAGTAATCGATGTACGTAAGTTTACTGAATACTCGGCAGAACATATCGACAATGCTTACAATAAGCCATTGGATATGATCAGCGATTGGATTGGCACAATCGATAGTTCCGAACATTTCTTCCTTCATTGTGCAGGAGGCTACAGAAGTATGATTGCAGCGAGTATCCTTAATTCTCACGGAATAAGAAACTTTACTGAGATAGACGGAGGTTTTAACGGAATTAAAAAAACAGAGAAATTTCCAACTTCAGATTTTGTATGCCAATCCAAAACTGTATAAAATGAAAAGAAGTATCTGGGGAATTATTCTCGCGGCTTCTTTCGCATTATATTCATGTAAAACTTCTGCTTCCGAACATGTGGCTAAAGGTAATATAAAGGAAATTGTGAATAGTCCGGAGGCCACTTTAGTGGATGTAAGAATTCCTGAACAGTATAAAGCAGGAACAGCTAATAATGCCGTTAATATTCCTCTTGCAGAAATTGAAAACAATATCGATTTTTTCAAAAAGCAGAAAAATGTAGTGGTATTCTGTAATAGAGGGATACAGGCCGATAAAGCTATTGAAATTTTAAAAAAGAATGGGGTTGAGAATTTATATGATGGAACAACATGGAAAAATGTAAAGGCCATTCAAAACGAAAAACCGGCCAATCACCCATAAAATAAGAATTATGTCACAAAAATTTCAGGAAATCATTAACTCTGAAAGACCTGTATTAATAGATTTTTTTGCTACATGGTGTCAGCCTTGTAAAGTTCAGTCTTCTGTTTTAACGGCTGTGAAAGAGAATATAGGCACGGGTGCAAGAATTATTAAAATAGATGTAGACCAGTATCCTGCCATTGCTGCCCAATATGGGGTTCGCGGGGTACCCACTCTTGCTATTTTTAAAAATGGAGAATTATTATGGAAAGAAAGTGGTGTTCATGATGTCAACACATTAACACAACTTCTAAATCAATATAAATAATAATATTTAATAGACAAAGCCACTTGATTAAAGTGGCTTTTATGCTCTCTTATTTACTTTCCATTAAAGAATAACAATTTAATTAAAAACTAACTCTATATTTAATTTTTGGGAACTTCATCTAAAAAACAGAAAATAAATATATAGAAAAAAGGGGATAAGGTGTTTCAATAATAAATTTCGTGTTATACTTATCAATCAGCTCTTATAAGATTAAATTTTGCATAATCCATGTTTCCTTTATTAACAACTCCTACTGTATAATAACCAAAAGAAACTACAATATCATTCTTTCCTGTTATTCCTGTTATAGCGGTTTCAACCCCGTCAGCTCTAACTATAGAGAGTGTTCCAGACCCTACAGTAGTTCCTTGATTGAAAAATATCTGCCCAGTCTCTAAATTTTCACTTAATCCAGGTAATACGTAAGTATATGTAACTCCAGTCACTGTATCTGTGAATTTTATAATTCCATACCAGGCATCAACAGCACCTCCTGTTCTGTAAAATCTGAATAAATAATCTATGTAACTGGCATTATTGGCAACCAATGCCCCTCCGGGTATTGTAAAATTATATCTTGAGAAATAGTTTGGGTTGTTTACACTTCCTCCTGTTCCCACGCCCAGTTCATTTTGGGTACTATAAAATAGCAAGCTTTCTGATATAGGCTTACCACCATCTGAAGGCGGAGTATACAACATCTTAGACCATTTCTTTCCATCCCAATAATATACCCCTTCAGTATAATTACTTCCTTCTTTCATGTTATAAACTAACGTCCCTGTATGGATTTTATTTTGGCCTAAAGTATCTGAAACAGCTACTAAAGGCTGCAGCCCATTCATATCTTCCAACTCTACTCTTGGAAGTACAAATCCTTTGTTAATTACAGTAGCTTCTCCTGAGCTTGAATCCTGATTACCAACCTGTAATAAAGCCCCTTTTAATGCATGAATATCATCACCATTATTACTAATTACAACTTGTGCTTTCGTTAGGGAAAAACATATTATATATAAGAATAAGATTTTTTTCATAAATTTTCTTGGTTTTTTATAAAGCAAAAATATCACATGTCTCTCCTTAAACATTGTCATTA
>NZ_JALAHD010000176.1 GCF_022712095.1 Chryseobacterium sp.
ATTCTGAATATTATTAATGACGTTTTTTGCAGATGATAATTCTGCATTGGTTTTAATCCGAATACACTAAAAAGTACAACAATACCTTTTAAAGTTCTCCCTCATAAAACCTAATTAATATAATAGTGAAACAATTCCCGAAAAGAGTATTCGAGAATAAATGAATGAACAATCTATAATCTATATAAGAAATACAGATTGCTTAAAATACAATAGCCGTTTTAGATAGTATAAACATACGCTTGTTTGTAATCACAAAGTTACGTAGAATTTTATTTAAAAGAAAATAAAGAGATAGATCAAACTATGATTTTTATCCTGAAACTATGGTTCGGGGAATACTATTTCTACACTTCTCAAGCTGAAAGCTTTCTGTTCAGATCAATATTCCCCGAATACCATAATTAACTAGAAACTAATATACTATATCCATTAATCCAGAGGTTTCCTTCCTGAAATAATGTTATAAAGAATAACAATAACGGCAATTATCAATAGGATATGCAATAAATATCCGGTACTGATTCCCGGAATAATTCCTAACATTCCTAAAAGCCATACTACAATGCAGATTACTGCGACTAACCATAATAAACTTCTCATGACTATTTATTTTTAAAGTTATTTATTTGAAATTTGTATAAATTCTGTTCGCTTATATTTAGCTATACTTCCGGGCAGTGTTTAGTTTTAAGATCATATAAGTGAATCCAAGCCCCAGTCCAGCAAAAAAAGCCATTTTAGTTTTCTTTGAGGGGACCGGAAGCATGGTTTCCCCATAAATCCGGTGAGGCTCTGAAGATGGCTCTAAAACATTTCCGGAATCAGGAGGAGCATTTTTAACTTTCATCACCAGTCTCATTCCTGCAGAAGCTATATTAATAATAGGTTTAGGAAAGAGTGCATAAATATTCTTGATAAAAAGGGAAGTAACATCAGGAAACAAGTCTTTTTTAGGATGCTTCGCCAGCTCAACTATTTTGGAGGCCGTATCTCTAGGATCAGCTGCAAAAGGTGGAATTTTAAAATCAAGTCCTGAATATTTCGCAGAGTGCATATTTCCTGTAGACCGTTGAATTTGCGGATACAGGTTACATATATGAATATCCGGAAAATCTGAAATTTCACCATGCAGACATTCCATCATTCCGCGAATCCCGAATTTCGTAGAGGAATAGACCGCACTGTAAGGCGCAGGCATAAAACCTCCGATAGAAACATTATTAATAAGAATTCCTTCATTCTGTCTTTTGAAAATTGGAAGAACACTATAGGCGCCATGCATATATCCGAATAGATTGGTCTTAATAACCTGTTCATTAAGTTCCATAGGAATTTCCTCAAATTTTCCACTTGCCATTACTCCTGCATTATTGACCCAGATATCAATCCTGCCATTAAACTGCAAAGCCTTATTAGCCAGATTCTGTACATCTTCAGCTCTTGAAACATCTGTAGGAATACCTATTGCAGAAACATCCAAATCCCTACATAAGCTTACTGTTTCATCAAGGCCTTCTTTTCCTCTTGCCGCGACCACAATATTGCAGCCTTCCAATGCAAAAGCTTCGGCAGCAGCTCTTCCTACGCCGCTGCTCCCGCCTGTAATCACTACTGTTTTACCTCTTAATGTTTTCTGTATTATATGTTCTGAATTCATTTTGTGAATGGTTTTTAAGGTTTTACTTTATGATTCTATTTTTCTTTAAGATCTCTGTTGATCTGTTTTTCAGCATTTTTAGCTTTTTGTTCCTGAGCCTCTTTTTCTTTGCGCTGCTGTACCCGCGATTTTTTAACGGCACGTCTTTCTTCACGGATTACCTTATTGGATTTTGTGTTATACAAAGCGTCCACAATTCCCTGACCCGTTTTACTAAAAATCTTAATTTTAGGTTTTTCATGGGTTCCTGTCACTACAATCGGAAAACCGATCCAGCCTCCGGGAGGTAATCCAACTCTAACCCGTAAATCCAGTAATCCGTTAAAACTTGTTGTTCCGCTGATAGAAGGTCTCAGAACAGAAACTTTAAACTTAAATTTCTCTACATGGATCAGATTATTTTTAATATTTGTTTCAATATTGACCCCTTTCATATCCGGATTGTCAAAAGCCTGAGCTCCGATATCATCACCAATTACGGACAGCATTTTAAGATTTTTGACTTCCACATCACGAAGGTTAACAATTCCTCCACCTTCCAATGAAGGATATATTGGTCTCATATTTCTGTCAAAATCTCCTTTAAGCTTATAATCCAGAGAAACAATTCCTTTTACATTCTTTGCTGCGGTAACCATCTCCCGGACCATATCAATTTCGTTATAAGCCCGTTGCACATTAAAATCCTGTACCTTAAGGGCAATGTCATAATTGGCAGTTAACGGTGATTCATCCTGATAACGGGCATCAATATTCATCCGGCTTCCGATGACATCAAAAGAAGTATTTTTAAGATAAACCTGTCCGGCATTTATTGAAGCTGTCCCGTTAAGTTGGTTGAGGATTAAACCTTTAAATTCAACTTTTTCCGCATGCGCCTCCAGTGATACATCCAGATTTTTCGGAATGATAACCACACCGCTGCTCTTTGGATTTTCGACTTTAGCATATTCCACTTCTATGGATTTTTTATTATTATCTCCATTTTTAAGAGCCATGAATTCATCAATAAGGATGTAGTTAGAATTCATTATAAATTTCCCATGAAGTGTACCTTTTCTTTCTATAAAATAATTAATGGTATTCAGTAAATGCCCATTCAGCGAGAAATCAGATTTTCCATAAGCAGCATAAAATTTCCTGAACCACATCTTTTCATTTTCAAATTCGAAGTTTCCTTCCTTTATATAAAACGATTTTGGTAAGTAGGAAGTCGTTGCTTTTATATTCTTCAGTATCAGTATCCCTTTATTATCAAGTTTGCTGTATTGTCCGGTAGTTGCATAACTTTGTCGACCGTTAAGCGAAAGGTCGGCAATCACTGTTCCGCTGACATCCAGTCCTTTTTGGGCAAAAACTTTATAAATACGTCCCACATTCAGCACTCCCTTTGCCCGGATTTTATACAATAAATCTTCAAAATTTTGTAGATCTGCCGTAACGAAAACAGGATTTCCTTCAAAATCAAATTGAAAAGGATTCAGCTTTACTCCAAGGCTTTTAAATGTCCCGTCCGTATTATGAATATTGGCTATCAGGTTAATATTCTGAATAGGGTTGGGATAATATTGGGTTTTCAGCCAGCCGTTTTTGAGGTTAAGGTATCCGTTAGTTTTAGGAAACAGCTTTTTGTCCATACTGAAAATTCCTTTTGCCTGAATATTGGTATCGACCAAGCCTTTCATATCAATCCCTTTTAATCCCAATGCCTGATCCAGGGTCTGGAGATCAACAGCTCCTTTTACATCAGCATTAACCTGCATTTCACTTAATCCTTGGGTTCTTACTACTGCACGGAAATCATTATGAGGACCTAAATTAAAACTTAGCGTTTTAAGATCAAGGCTCATTTGCTCAGTATCCAGTGAGGGAAGGTCTATATTAAGATCCATATTAAGGTTATTCATGGGAACAGGTGCCTTGCCGCTGGACACAAAACCGTCTTTTACAAACAATCTTGCTTTTAATCTCGGCTTCAGATTTCTCTGTTCGCTGAATCCTCCTTTCAGACTGAAAAATAAATCACTATTCCCTTGTATTTTAGTGTCTTTAGCCCAATCCAGATACTGTGGAGGCAGTACGGAAATCATATCCCTGATCGTCGTCTTCTGAGAGGCAGCATTAATATCCAGATTGTACCCATCTTTCAAAATGCTGAGAAAGCCTGTAAACCGTAAAGGAAGTTCATTGATCTTAAGCTCATTTTTTCTTAATACAAACGTTAATGCATTGGTATTGATTCTTGTGATCAGATCAGCACGAAGAGTTTTCTGCTGAGCATAATAAATTCGGTTGAGACTAAAATCTATTTTATCAATATCAAGATTGGTTTTAAGATCAAAAATATTTTCACTTAAGCCTCCCTTTCCGGTATAATTCAAGCCTTTAGCATCTACTAATATTCTTGCCGAATGGTCATTATATTTAATATGGCAATTTCTGAATTTAATAAGATCTAATTTTATAGAGGCACCTGTTTCTGTAGTATCTTTCGGTTTTTCAGAAGGAGAGGAGATATAAACATTATAATTGGCTTCTCCTTTACTGTTCACAAAAACATTGGCATAAGCGTCTGTTACATATATTTCATCAATCCTAACTTCACGGTTAAAAATTAGATTCTTGAGATTAACTCCTACCGCAACCTCTTTTGCAGCCAGCAAAGTATCCTGCTGAAAAGGTTTGGAACCCTGCAATAAGAAATCATCCACAGACACCGTAAGGGAAGGGAAATGTCGGAAAAAGGTAAGATGAGATTTCTTATAATCCAGTTTTCCGGCAAGATGTTTATTCGCAAATATTTTCACCTGCTGAGAAATGGTACCGGGAAATAGTATCGGAATGATAAACATCAGAAACAGAATTGATGCTAACGAGATCCCCGTCCATTTCAAAATCTTCAAAATTATTTTTTTAAATTTTTCCATAAATAGATAATTTTGATTTTTA
>NZ_JALAHD010000013.1 GCF_022712095.1 Chryseobacterium sp.
CATATTAGGATAATTGCTTTTTTTTTTTAAATTCGAAGCTAGTTATTTAGAAAACTTAAAAAAAGATTAAACTATATAAAAGACAATATTGTGAGAAATTTTACAACGGTATTAAAAATTGCGCCGGCTTTTTTATTGGCAAGCACAATAATACACGCGCAAACGCAAGACTCTATCACAAAAGAGAAGAAGATTGAAGAAGTGGTGCTGATTGGTTATGGGAAGCAGAAGAAATCTGACGTGACTGGATCTATAACTTCTGTATCTGCAAAGGACTTTAACGGTGGGGCAACTTCTGCAGGACAGCTTATTCAGGGGAAAACACCCGGAGTTCAAATTACAAATAACAGTGGAGCTCCTGGTTCGGGTACCGCGATTAGAATCAGAGGTACAGCTTCTTTGAACGGTAATAATTCACCTTTAATCGTTATTGATGGGGTCCCTCAGGATTTCGTGGGAGTAAACGGAGCTTCTGATCCTTTATCCCTGATTAACCCTAATGATATCGAAACATTCGATATCTTAAAGGATGCTTCTGCAACAGCTATTTATGGTAACAGAGCTACCAATGGGGTTATTTTGATAACCACTAAAAAAGGAACAGCAGGAAGGCTTAAAGTGAATTTTTCAACAGTTGCATCGGTTTCCACTAAAATGGGAACAGTAGACGTGTTGAATGCTGATGAATTTAGAAATTTTGTTAATACATATGCTTCTGATGCCTATAAGGCTAAATTAGGTAATGCCAATACCAATTGGCAGGATCAGATTTATCAGGCAGCTTGGGGGACAGATAATAATGTTGCTCTTTCAGGGGGAATTAAAGGATTGCCGTACCGTTTATCATTAGGATATAATGAGCAGAATGGTATTGTAAAAACTAACTCTTTTAAAAGAACATCAGTCGGGTTAAATTTAAGTCCGAAGTTTTTTGATAACCATTTATCTGTAAATGTTAACGCAAAAGGAACCTTTACTGATAACAGATTTGTTGACGGAGGTGTTATTAAGTCAGCAACTTATTTCGATCCGACACAGCCTGTTTATTCAGGAAACTCTAATTTCGGAGGATATTACGAATGGTTGGATGCAGGTGCTGTGAATGGTTTTAATGTAAATGCTACCTCTAATCCAATGGGATTATTGTACGGAATTCATGATGTTTCTTCTGTTTTAAGAGGATTGGGAAATATTCAGTTAGATTATAAGTTTCATTTCCTTCCGGACTTACATTTTAATGTAAATGCCGGTTATGATTATACTAAGAGTGAAGGACAAAAAAAGGTAAGTTCTTTATACAGACCCGGTATGAATGATGCCGGCAGCTCCAATCTTTATAGTATGGAGAAAAAAAATAAATTGTTAGAGACTTATTTTAATTATGTTAAAAATATTTCAGCAATCAACACCGGAATTGATCTTACAGCTGGATACTCTTATCAGGATTTTAAGACAATAATTCCAGGAGCAATTAATTACAAGGGAAATGCCCCGACTCAAATTGCCAATGATTTTGAATCACAAAATACATTAATATCTTTCTATGGAAGAGCAATATTCACTATTGCTAATAAATATATTATTTCAGGATCTTTAAGAAGAGACGGATCTTCACGTTTCTATAACGGAACAAGAGATAATCTTTGGGGTAACTTCCCGGGAGTATCCTTAGCATGGAAATTAAATGAAGAAAGTTTTCTCAAAAATATTTCTTCTATCAGTACATTAAAATTAAGAGCAGGATGGGGGAAAACAGGTCAGCAGGAATTACCTGGCTTAGATGGAAACAGACCAAATAACTATCCGGCTTTTGCAGCTTATAATCCTAGTAATGACGGAGCATATTATCAGTTTGGAAACCAATATTATTATATGTTCCGACCTAATATTTATAATCCTTATCTTACTTGGGAAACAACAACCACTAAAAATTTAGGAATTGATTATGGTTTTCTAAATAACAGGATATTCGGTTCTATTGATTTGTTCAGAAAAGATACTGAAAAATTATTGGTAAATTCTCCTATTGCTGCCGGTGATTTAAGTAACCAAAACTTACTGAATGTCGGAAATATGAAGAATTCGGGAATCGAAGGTAGTGTTACTGTGGTACCTATTAAAAATCAAAATACAACTTGGGAATTAAGTTTTAATGCAACGCATTATAAGCCGGAAGTAACAAAACTCCTAGATAGAGCGGATGCAAGCTTCAATATACCTATAGGAGGTATTGATGGAGGTTCAGGAAATACGATTCAGGCTCATGCGGTAGGATATGCTCCAAATGCATTCTGGGTATATCAGCAGGCATATGATGCGAATGGTAAACCATTGGATGGGGTATATGTAGATAGAAACGGAGATGGGGTAATTAATACTTCAGATAAATATTATTATAAATCAACAACACCAGACGCTATTTTAGGTTTTTCAACTAAAGTTGCTTATAAAAACTGGGATTTTGGTTTGAGCGCAAGGGCTATTCTAGGAAATTATGTTTATAATAATGCAGCATCCAATAGCTCATTACAGTCAGCATCTACCAACGAATATTTACAAAATGTATATTCAACAGCACCGGAATATCAGTTTTCAGTACCTCAGTACTTCTCTGATATCTATGTAGAGAATGCTTCATTCCTAAGATTAGACAACATCAATATAGGATATAACTTCGGGGAAGTGTTTTCTAAAGGAAGTAATCTGAGAGTCTATGGTATGGCTCAGAATGTTTTTGTAATAACCAAGTACTCAGGTATTGACCCGGAAGTTTTCAATAATATTGATAATGGTTATTATCAAATGCCTAGAGTATATTCTATAGGATTTAATTTTCAATTTTAATTAGTAAGTAAGATGAAATCAAATAAAATAAGATTTAGAAATATATTTTTAACAGCATCTGTTGTAGGATTGTTATCCGTGACTTCTTGTGTTAAAGACCTAGAAAGGGAGCCTGTTACCGATGTTACTTCAGCAAGTGTTTTTGCAGACTTTGCCAATTATCCTAATGCTTTAGCTAAACTATATGGAGGATTAGCTTTAGGAGGACAGGTAAGTGGTGATGGGGGAAATTATCCCGATAGTGATATTAATGGAATTAACGGAGGTTTTTCCCAATATACTAGATTGCTTTATACTATGCAGGTAATTACTACCGATGAGGCGGTAATTGGATGGAATGACGGAAACCTGCATACTTTGCATAAAATGACATGGGATTCTTCTAATGAGTTTATTTCAGCATTGTATTATAGAATATATGCAGAAATTGCCTTTTGTAACGAGTTTTTGAGGAATGTAACAGATGAAAAATTAGCTTCTAATAATATTACAGGAGATAATTTAACAGAAGCAAAATACATGCGTGCAGAAGCGAGATTCTTAAGAGCTCAGTCCTATTATCATGCTTTAGACTTTTTTGGAAATGTGCCGTTTGCAGATGAAAATTATCTGCCGGGATCATCAACCCCTCCTCAAAGAATAGAACGTGCAGCCTTATTTAATTATGTAGAGCAGGAATTATTGGCTGCAGCCAATGATCTTAAAGATGCCAGGACCAATCAGTATGGTAGAGCAGATAAGGCAGCTGCATGGGCATTATTGGCAAGATTATATCTGAATGCAGAAGTGTATACAGGTACGCAAAGAAATAGTGATTGTATTACCTATTGCGAAAAAGTGATAGGAGCAGGATATTCATTGAAATCTGATTATCAATCCTTATTCTTAGCAGATAATAATATCAACAATCCTGAGGCTATTTTTACCGTTAATTTTGATGGTATCAATACTCAAACTAATGGAGGAACTACTTATTTAGTGCATGCTGCGATAGGAGGAAGTATGTCTGCTGCTGATTTTGGTGTCAATGGCGGATGGGGTGGTCTAAGAACTACAAAAGCTTTTGTTGGAAAATTCCCAACAAACGGAGCTGATAAAAGAGGCAATTTCTTTACAACAGATCAAAACCTTGAAATCAATGATTTAGGATCATTTAATGACGGTTATGCTTTTATAAAATTTAAAAACATTAAAAGTGATGGTACGCCTGGTGCTCATAATAACTGGGTGGAAGCAGATATACCATTATATCGTTTAGCCGATATCTATTTAATGTATGCTGAAGCTACATTAAGAGGAGGTGGAGGTAACACAGCAACAGCGATTGGGTATATCAACCAATTAAGACAAAGAGCTTATGGTAATACCAATGGAAACGTAACTTCAATCAATCTGGACTTCATCTTAGATGAAAGAGCAAGAGAATTATCTTGGGAAATGACAAGGAGAACCGACCTTATCAGATATGGAAGGTTTACTACAGGAGATTATCTGTGGCCATGGAAGGGAAATATAAAAGAAGGAAAAGCTGTTGAAAGCTATAGAAACCTTTATCCGATTCCGGCAAAAGATATTGTGGCTAACCCTAATTTAGTTCAGAATCCTGGATACTAATTTAAATTATTGATTGAAATGAAACATTTATTAAAAATATTTACAATAGCTCTTATCGGATTTTTGGTAACTTCTTGTGAAAAGGATGAAGATCAGGCAATTGTTAATGAATTAACCAGAGGTACACTTACTTCTGACAATACAGATTTGGTTTTAGATAAAGATGGTGCTAATAGTACAGTTATTAATTTTTCATGGGTGAAACCTACTTTTAATATTTCACTAGTTCCTACTTATCAGTTAGAGTTTGGAATTAAGGGGAATAATTTTCAGAATAGTGTAAGCACTGACATTAGCAGTGATGCTACAACAATGTCATTTACGAATGCGAGTTTAAATGCAGTAATGTACAATTTAAAAGCAACAGCTTATGTTACGAATCAGATAGAAGTGAGATTAAAAACGATCTTAGGTTCCACTTACTTTTATTCTGATGTTGTAGATCTGATAGTAACACCATATAAAGATGGACCGGATTATCCATATACAGATTTATACCTTATAGGAGATGCTACAGCAGGAGGTTGGGATAATTTGGCAACCAACACTAAAATCTATCCTCTGTTAAAAACAACAGATACTAATGCGTACACTTATACTGGGTACTTTGCAGCGGGAGGTTTTAAAATTATCAAAACTCCTGGAAGCTGGGATGTTCAGTACGGGCAGGCTTCTTCTGCGGGTTCATTGAGTACAGACGGAGGTTCCGGAAATATATCGGTAGCAAGTGCTGGATATTATAAGCTAAGTATTGATATTGCAACATTAAAATATACATTTACAGCTGTCGCTGATCCTGCTGTTAACTATACTTCTATTTCTATGATCGGTACAGCGTCTGGTGACTGGAATACAGATGTGGATATGGAACAGTCTACATTTGATCCTCATGTTTGGGTGAAAAAGAATGTAGTGCTGAATGCCGGAGAATTTAAATTCAGAGCCAATCATGACTGGACAGACAGTTGGGGTGTTGCAGAGGAATTTTTCGGAACAGCTGCCTTAGGTGGAGCAAATATACCTGTAACAACCGCGTATAGTTATAATGTTTACTTTAATGATATGACAGGGAATTTCTCAGTAATCCCTGCTAATTAATCAGTTAAAAGTTTAAACTATTATCGTAAAACTAAGTTAAATATAAATCTAAAGTGTTGCTTTTTAAAGTAACACTTTATCTATTTTTAAAGCTATAAATAATCATTATGAAGAAAATTACAGTGGGGGCTTTAATGCTGTCAATGATGTACATAGGTGTTAACGCACAAACTCTAAAATCACCCGATGGAAAATTCGAAATGAACTTCCAGCTGAAGGGAGGAGTTCCTTATTATAACTTAAAATATAACGGGGCGGTTGTTGTAGAAGATTCTAAACTTGGATTAAGATTGTTTAAGGATACTTCTATTAAATTTGCTTCGGAAATTGCAAAGCCGGAAGATGCTAAATTTGATCTTAATAACGGTTTTACCAAAACAGAGGAAAAAAGGGATTCTAAAAATGAAACCTGGCAGCCTGTTCTTGGAGAGAAGAAAAATTATATCAATCATTATAACGAATTAGCGGTTACTCTGAATCAGGCCTCTACAGACAGAAGTATCATGGTGAAATTCAGATTGTTTAATGACGGATTAGGATTCAGGTATGAGTTTCCTCAGCAAAAGAATCTGAATTATTTTGTAATCCGTGAAGAAGATTCTGAAATAGATTTTCCTACAGATATGAAAGCTTGGTGGATTGTAGCTGATTATGACTCTCAGGAATATCAGTATCAAACCAGTACTATTTCAGAAATTCCAAGCAGATGGAGTAAAGCTGCGGATGCAAATGCTTCCCAGACT
Source organism: Chryseobacterium sp. (assembly GCF_022712095.1). Taxonomy (GTDB): domain Bacteria; phylum Bacteroidota; class Bacteroidia; order Flavobacteriales; family Weeksellaceae; genus Chryseobacterium. Next base: position 6,300 of record NZ_JALAHD010000013.1, read on the forward strand.
CTGATTAAAAATGCGGTACAATCTCCCCTAATGCTTAAAAAAGAAGGGAAACAACCGCTTTATGTCAATGTAGCAGAAGCTGCGGTTTTAAACTATCCAGCATCACATTTAGAAGTGGATGCTCAGAACTTTAAATTTAAAACCCATCTCACAGCTGACAGACAAGGGGCAAAAGGATATATTCAGACTCCTTCCGTAACGCCATGGAGAACTATTATTGTTTCTCCAAAAGCAGAGGAGGTAATGGATTCCAAAATGATCTTCAATCTGAATGAACCGACTGCATATAAAGACACTTCTTATATCAAGCCTACTAAGTATATGGGGGTTTGGTGGGAAATGATCATCGGAAAATCTCAATGGGCTTATTCTACTGCTACCAATGTTCATATCGATAAAACAGATTTCTCAAAATTAACACCAAATGGAAAGCATGCGGCTAACAATGCTAAAGTCAGAGAATACATCGACTTTGCTGCGGAGAATGGTTTTGGCGGATTACTGATTGAAGGCTGGAATATCGGTTGGGAAGACTGGTTTGGAAACTCTAAAGAATTTGTTTTTGATTTTATTACTCCTTATCCGGATTTTGATATCAAAGCACTGAATGATTATGCACATTCAAAAGGAATTAATCTTATCATGCACCATGAAACTTCAGGTTCTGCTACGAACTATGAAAGATGGGCGGATAAAGCTTTCCAGCTGATGAACAAATATGGATATAATTCAGTGAAAACAGGATATGTAGGAGATATTATTCCAAGAGGAGAACATCATTACTCCCAATGGACTATTAACCATTTCTACAGAATTGCTGAAAAGGCTAATGAATATAAGATCATGGTCAACTCTCACGAATCTGTACGCCCGGCAGGAGAAAGTCGTACCTATCCGAACTGGATTTCTGCAGAAGCAGCCCGTGGAACAGAATATGAGGCATTCGGAGGAAACAACCCTGATCATCAGACTATTTTACCATTTACAAGATGGATGGGTGGATCTATGGATTATACACCGGGGATTTTCCAGACTAAACTGGATTACTATTTCCCTGGAGATAACCGTTTTGTAAAAACAACATTAGTGAAGCAGTTAGCATTGTATGTAACCATGTATATGCCGCTTCAGATGGCTGCGGATCTTCCTGAGAATTATAAAAAGCATATGGATGCTTTCCAGTTCATTAAAGACGTAGCGGCAGATTGGGATGATACCAAAATCTTATCAGCTGAACCTGGAGAATATGTGATTACTGCGAGAAAGGCTAAAGGAACAGAAAACTGGTTTGTAGGAGGAATCACTGATGAAAACAAACGTGATTATACTGTGGATTTCTCATTCCTGGACAAAAATCAGAAATATGAAGCCACCATTTATGAAGATGGAAAAGATGCAGATTATATAGATAACCCTCAAAGCTATAATATCTATAAAAAGCAGATTAACAGTAAATCTAAGATCAGCTTTAAAATGGCAAGAAGCGGAGGATTCGCGATCTCCATTAAGCCTGTGAAATAAATATTTCTTAACTTTATAATCCTTAAAGGTGACACACCTTTAAGGATTTTTTATTGTATCAATATTTTTATTATTTTTCAATGAAGTGGACGGCGAAAATTTTTAACAAGCAGAATGTTTTTCTTCTCTTGTTGGTACTGATGGTTGTAATGGCTAAATTAATTCCTTTCCAGGAATCCTATAACCGGTATTTCAATCTTTCAGCATTTATTGATTGGGGAATTGCGGGGATTTTTTTGTTATACGGGCTTAAGCTTAATTTAAAAGAAGTAGTTAAGGATATCTCCAACTGGAAAGTACATTTGCTGATTCAGGCGGGAACCTTTATTCTTTTTCCTTTACTCGTATTTTTATTTTATCCGTTAGCGAAAGGTTCTGAATATTATAATGTCTGGCTGTCGGTTTTCTTTCTGGCATGTCTTCCTTCCACCGTTTCATCTTCGGTAGTGATGGTTTCTATTGCTAAAGGAAATGTAACATCTGCTATTTTTAACGCTTCCATTTCGGGATTGATCGGAATTGTGATGACCCCGCTTTTAATGAGCTTTTTCTTAACACCTGTTTCAGGTGGAGGAAATCATGGAGAAGTAGTACAGCAGCTTCTGATAAAAGTATTATTACCTATTATTTTGGGGATACTGTTAAATCCTGTTTTCAAAAAATGGGTGACTAAATATTCATCTATTATTGCAGAATTTGACAGGCTGATTATTTTACTTATTGTATATGAAAGTTTTTCAACTGCTTTTGTACAGAATATTTTTGCTTCCGTACCTGGGGTTGTCTTTTTGATTTTGGCATTCAGTGTGGTTTTCTTATTTTTTATTGTGTATCATATTCTTCAGTTTTTAGCAAAGAAGATGAAATTCAATGCAAAAGATATTATTACCGTAACATTTTGTGGCTCTAAAAAATCATTGGTTCATGGAAGTCTTTTTCTCTTGGTTTTAGGAATTCCCGAAGGGCAAAAAGTTCTCTTTTTACTTCCTGTTATGATTTATCATAGTTTTCAGCTGTTTTATGTCAGCTGGTTGGCAAGTAGGATAGCTCAAAGACCTTTGGATATTGAAAAATAGAGTATATTTGATTATCTTTAATTATAAGAAATTATAAGATGATAATTCTTTATCAAAAGGTATTATCAATGAATTCGAAAAAATAGAAATATCTAATACAAATAGGATAAAATAAAAAGCTAAGCTTGATATATAATATACCCAATCTAACGATGAATTTATGAAGAAACTATATGTAGTATTGAGTCTCTCAGTAATCACCGGCGTATTTGCTCAGATAAAAAAAGTGGAACCTGCATTCTGGTGGAAAGGAATGAAAAATCCTGAACTTCAGATTTTGGTCTATGGAAAATCTATTGCAGATAATGAAATAGAACTTTCCGATGGGATTCAGATTAAGAATATTCAGAAAGTAGAAAATCCCAATTATGTTTTTCTTACCCTAAATACTGATGAAATTAATGTTCCTCAATTTAAGATCAATATTAAAAAAGGGAAAAAAAATATAGACTCTTATACTTATGAGTTGAAGCAGAGAGAACCTAATTCAGCTAACAGGGAGTCATTCACCTCAAAAGATGTAATGTATCTCATTATGCCGGACCGTTTTGCCAATGGAGACGAAACCAATGATTCCAGACCTGATCTTATTGAAAAAGTAAACAGAAGTCTTCCTAATGGACGTCATGGCGGAGATTTACGGGGAATTATCAATAATCTGGATTATATCCAGGGATTGGGAGCAACTGCTGTATGGCTGACTCCTGTGAATGAAGATAATGAAAAAGTATACTCTTATCATGGATATGCTCAGACAGATCTGTACAAAATAGACGGCCGCTATGGTACCAATGAAGAATACCGTGAATTATCCCGTGAGCTGAATAAAAGAAATATGATGCTGGTAATGGACTATGTTACCAATCACTGGGGAATTTCTCATTGGCTGATCAAAGATTTACCCACAAAAGACTGGATTCATACTTTCAGTGGTGGAGAAAATGGTTTCAGACGTTCCAATTACAAAACAACAACACAGTTTGATACCAACGCCTCCGAAATAGATAAAAGATATGCTTTGGACGGATGGTTTGATACCACTATGCCGGATATCAACCAGAAAAATCCTTTAGTTTTAAAATATCTGACCCAGAATGCTATCTGGTGGATTGAATATGCAGAATTAGGAGGTTTTCGGGTAGATACTTATCCTTACAACGATAAGGAAGCAATGGCAAAATGGGCAAAAGCAATAACCGATGAATATCCGAAATTTAATATTGTAGGAGAAACATGGCTCAATAGTGCCGGACATATTTCTGCATGGCAGAAAGATTCCAAAACAGGTGAAGCTGCCCATTATAATTCCAATTTACCCTCTGTAATGGATTTCATGCTTTACGGCAATATGTCGTCTGCTCTTAAAGAACCGGAAGGATGGGATAAAGGCTTGGTTAAACTCTATGATGTATTCTCAAGTGACTTCCTCTATCCTGATATCAATAACCTTTTAGTGTTTTTTGAAAATCATGATACCGAAAGATGGAATGAAATATTCAATTCCGATCCGAAGGCTTATAAAACTGCTTTAACCCTTATATCCACAGTCCGTGGAATTCCGCAAATTTATTATGGGACAGAAATAGGAATGAGAGGAGATAAAAATAAAGGAGGGGATGCTGATATCCGCAGAGATTTTCCTGGGGGATGGAAATCCGATAAGCAAAATGCATTCAATGTTTCCTCTCAAACCCCACAGCAAAAAGAATATTATCAGTTCACCCAAAAACTTCTTAACTGGAGAAAAGGAAAAGATGTAATCCATACGGGAAAAACAAAGAACTATATTCCGCAGAATAATGTTTTTGTCTATTTCAGGTATGATGACAAAGAAAGTGTAATGGTGGTGATCAATAATAATGATAAAAATGAAACATTGGATCTTTCTTATTTTTCAGAATCTTTGCATGATTATACCAAGGGAAAAGAAGTGATTACAGAAAATGAGTTATCTTTAAAAAATAATCTGACGATACCTGCTAAGACTTCGATGATCATTGAATTACAAAGATAAATCCTGATGAGAAAAACAATACTCTATATACTATTATTCTTTCTGTTTGGGCTTACAGGAGTTTCTGCACAGCTGAAGGGAAAGTTCGCAAAAGAAAAAGGGGAAATTCATACTATGCTTAATGGCTTCAATGTGGCGGCTGCTAAGGCAGATTATGATACTTATTTCAATTACTTTGCAAAAGAATCAGTATTCATTGGAACAGACGCAACTGAAGTTTGGGATAAAGAAGCTTTTAGGGTTTGGGCAAAACCTTTCTTTGATAAAAAACAGACCTGGAATTTTACTTCACTTCAAAGAAATATCTATTTCAGTAAAGATGGAAAAATGGCGTGGTTTGATGAATTATTGAATACCCAGATGAAGCTTTGCCGGGGTTCAGGTGTTTTAGAAAAGATCAATGGAGAGTGGAAGATCAGACAATACGTTTTGTCAATGACTGTTCCCAATGAAGTAGTAGATCAGGTAGTATCTGAAAAAGCCCCTATTGAAGATGTTTTAATAGAAAAAGCAAGAGATAAAAGAAAAACAAATACGCTAAAGTAGAATGTCAAAAAAAATAAAACCGGACCTTTCACTCACTCAGATTATCAATATGAGTATGGGGTTTCTGGGAATCCAAATGGCTTTTGGTTTGCAGAATGGTAACGCGAGTAGAATTTTAGCCAATTTTGGAGCAGATGTCCACCAATTATCTTGGTTTTGGCTGGTAGCTCCTGTTACGGGACTGATCGTTCAGCCTATTATTGGACATATGGGAGACAATACCTGGAGTCCTTTGGGAAGAAGAAAACCTTATTTCCTAATTGGAGCCATTCTTTGTGCCTTAGGATTGGTAATGCTTCCTAACGCAGCAAGTGCTACCCATATGATGGCAGCTAATGTATTGCTTCTCGCGGTTATTTTCCTTGCGATGATGGATGCTTCCATTAATGTGGCAATGGAGCCTTTCAGAGCATTGATAGGAGATATGTTGCCTAAACATCAGGGAACGATCGGATTCTCAGTTCAGACAATACTGATTGGTATTGGTGCCGTGATAGGTTCCTATTTACCGGATTGGTTGGTTAAATTAGGAATATCCAATCAGTCAGCACCAGGGTTTGTACCCGATAATGTGATCTATTCTTTCTATATAGGGGCTGTTTTTTTAATCATAACCATTCTTTACACCATCTTCACTACAAAAGAGTATTCGCCAGAGGAGTTTGCTGAATTTGAAGGAGGAAAAGAAGTAGTGGAAGAACCATCAAAATTCAGTGATATTTTTAAGGACTTTGCTAAAATACCTCCCTTAATGAAGAAATTGGGAGCAGTGCAGTTTTTCTCCTGGTTTGCTTTATTTACCATGTGGGTATTTACTACCAGTGCTTTAGCAACACATCATTTCGGACTTTCCCCTCAGGACACCCATTCTGTGGAATTCAATAAAGCAGGAGACCTTACCGGAAAACTTTTCGGGATGTATAACCTTTGGGCCATTCCGTTTGCCTTTTTGTTAACTCCGATTGCAAAGTGGATTGGTAAAAAACAGACCCATGCATTGGCTCTTACATTCGGAGGTTTAGGGCTGATCTCTATGTATTTCATTAAAGACATCAATTACCTTTGGATTTCCATGATAGGATTAGGATTTGCCTGGGCCAGTATTTTAGCAATGCCTTATGCAATGCTCATCGATGCCATACCACAAAAAAAAATGGGAGTATATATGGGAATATTTAATTTCTTTATTGTAATTCCTCAGATCGTTAATGGAATCTTCGGCGGTCCTATTGTCAGCCAGATCTTTGGAAACTATGCTATCGATTATATTGTAGTGGGTGGAGCCTGTATGCTGATAGGAGCAATCATGACCATTGTCTTTGTAAAATCTGATGATGAAACTCCTAAAGAAATAGAAGAAGAAATCCAGCAGGTACATTTTTAAAATAAATATACAGGAATAGGAGCGGGCTTCAGCCCGCTTTTTTATTGACTAATACAGTGAATATTCCCTCAATTGGATATTGTATGGTTTGTATTTATTTGATAATTAACGGTTTATTAATATTGTATTGTTTTTTATTTTCTAAATTTAATAGACAATTTAAAAACATGAATGATACAATTATTATTATCGGGACCGGAGCCGGAGGGTCCACGATGGCTTATAAGCTAGCCGATACAGGCAAAAAAATCATAATTTTAGAACGAGGGGACTATGTTCCGCTAGAAAAAGAAAACTGGGATTCGGTAGAAGTTTTCCAGAAAAACAGATATACCACCACTGATGTATGGCTGGATAAAGAGGGGAAATCATTTCGCCCCGGGATGCATTATAATATAGGTGGAAATACTAAATTTTATGGTTCATCGCTATTCCGCCTACGAGAAGAAGATTTTCAGAAAATTGTACATTATGATGGCGTTTCTCCTGCGTGGCCTATTCAGTATGAAGATTTAAAAGACTATTATCTGGAAGCAGAAACGCTTTATCATGTACATGGTACAAGAGGATCCGATCCTACGGAGCCCTTTGATGCGGCACCTTATCCAAATCCTCCGCTGCCACATGAACCAAGAATTAAGGAGATTATGGATGGATTAGCTGATTATGGCCTTCATCCTTTTGATTTACCAATGGGTGTTAATTTTCATCCCCATAAAGCAGGTAATGCTCCTTACATTCTGGATCGTTTTGACGGCTTTCCTGATACTTCGGAAAGAAAAGGTGATGCCCATTTCTGTGCTTTGTCAAAAGCGCTGGAATATCCTAATGTAGAATTGATGACGAATACAAAGGTATTGAAACTTATAACAGATGATCTGGGAACAAGGGTTTCGGGAGTGGTAGTTGAACAGAATGGAGAGGTGGGAATATTAACAGCTGATCTTGTAGTACTTTCTGCGGGAGCAATCAATTCCGCAGCGATTCTTCTTGAAAGTAGAAGTGAACAGTTTCCCAATGGCCTTGCTAATCGTTCCGATCAGGTGGGAAGGAATTATATGTTCCATCAGAGTTCAGCATTAACGGTACTGTATAAAAAACCTAATCCTTCGAAATTCGGAAAGACTTTTGGAATCAGTGACTTTTATCTTGCGAATAAAAAATACCGATTCCCTTTAGGATTGATACAAATGCTTGCCAAGTCCGATGCTCATCAGATAAAGTCGGATAACCGGGTAAGTATTGATGGTGTTTCATTTGAATCAATTGCAGTACATGCTGTAGATTTTGAGCTCACTTCAGAAGATCTTCCCGATCCTGAAAACAGAATAACGGTGGAAAACGGACAAATTAAAATCACTTATTCCGAAAATAACCGGAAAGGACATGAGCTGTTGAAAACTGAGCTTGTGGAAGCATTGAAGGCATCCGGAAATGAAACGTTTTTGCATAAGGGTTTTTATTTTAATAAAGAGATGAGTATAGCTGGTGTAGGCCACCAGTGTGGAACCACAAAAATGGGGGGTAATTCTGAAACCTCTGTAATTGATCTTAACTGTAAAGCTCATGACCTGGAAAATTTATATATCGTCGATGGAGGTTTTTTTGTTTCCAGTGGAGCGGTAGGACCGGCACTTACGATTATGGCAATGGCGCTTAGAGTAGGAGATTATCTTAAAAATCATATTTTGAAATAAGATAAAACAAGAAAGTTAATATAAGATTGTTAATCCTAAAATAAATTCATTTCTCTGTTTGATCCTTAATGAGAATCAGGGGAGAAATATTTTTACCAATACTTCTTACATTTTTTTGATTTATAAAGTTAAATAGACAAATTTTAAAAACATGAATGACACAATTATTATTATCGGGACCGGAGCCGGAGGGTCTACGATGGCTTATAAGCTCGCCGATACAGGTAAAAAAATCATAATTTTAGAACGAGGGGACTATGTTCCGTTAGAAAAAGAAAACTGGGACTCTGTAGAGGTTTTCCAGAAAAATAGATATACAGCTTCGGAGAAGTGGCTGGATAAACACGGTAAATCATTTCGTCCCGGAATACATTATAATGTGGGCGGGAATACTAAATTTTATGGAGCTGCTTTATTCAGGTTAAGAGAAGAAGATTTTAAAGAAATAAAACATTATGGAGGAATTTCTCCTGCATGGCCTATTCAGTATGAAGATTTGAAAGACTATTATCTGGAAGCAGAGACGCTTTATAATGTGCATGGTAAAAGAGGATCAGATCCTACAGAGCCCTTTGATGAGGCGCCTTATCCGAACCCTCCGTTACCACATGAACCAAGAATCCAGGAGATTGTTGATGAATTGGCTGATTACGGCCTTCATCCTTTTAATTTACCAGTGGGAGTTAATTTTTATCCCCATAAAGCAGGTAATGCTCCTTACGTTCTGAATCGTTTTGATGGTTTTCCGGATATTTCGGAAAGAAAAGGTGATGCCCATTTTTGTGCCTTGTCAAAAGCATTGGAACATCCCAATGTAGAAATGATGACGAATACAAAAGTATTGAAACTTATAACAAATGATCCGGGAAACAGAGTTTCGGGAGTGGTAATTGAGCAGGAGGGAGAGATCAGGACATTAAAGGCAGATCTTGTAGTACTTTCTGCAGGAGCAATTAATTCTGCGGCAATTCTTCTTGAAAGCAAAAATGAACAATTTCCTAATGGTCTTGCCAATCATTCCGATCAGGTGGGAAGAAATTATATGTTCCATCAGAATACCGCATTGATTGCCTTATATGAAGAACCTAATCATACTAAATTTGGAAAAACTTTTGGAATTAATGATTTTTACCATGCTAACAGAGGATATGAATATCCTTTAGGGCACATCCAAATGTTGGGAAAATCCGATAAAGATCAAATTAAAGCGGATAGCCCTGTCGAGGCGCCCGGATTTACTTTCGAATTAATGGCACAGCATGCCGTTGATTTCTGGCTTACTTCAGAAGATCTTCCTGATCCGGAAAACAGAGTGACGGTGGAAAATGGGCAGATTAGAATCAGTTATTCTGAAAATAACCAAAAAGGACATGAGCTGCTCAAGGCAGAACTTATTAAAGCACTTAAAGCATCTGGAAAATTTAAGTCATTCTTTTTTAAAGGGTTCTATTTTAGTAAAGGAATGGGAATTGCGGCCACAGCTCATCAGAACGGAACTACCAGAATGGGTACAGATCCAAGAACTTCTGTAGTTGACAGTAACTGTAAAGCTCATGATCTGGAAAATTTATATATCGTTGACGGGGGCTTTTTTGTTTCCAGCGGAGCGGTAAATCCGGCACTTACTATTGTTGCAATGGCACTGAGAGTAGGAGATCATCTTAAAAAAGAGGTGTTAAAATGAATTTTTTAGTTTAACTGTATGCAGTAGACTTTTGCTGTTTATTCCGTTTTTAAGTACCTGTGATATGCCATATTTCTTATCTTATATCAATCTGTTTTGATAAAGTATATTGTAAATTTGTCCCATAAATATTACAAATATGAAAACAGTATATCATAAAGCAGAATCAAGAGGACATGCTAATCATGGATGGTTGGATTCTTACCACACATTTAGTTTTGCTAATTATCAGAATGCTGAAAGAACACATTTCGGAGTTTTGAGAGTTTTAAATGATGATACGGTTTCTCAGGGAATGGGATTTGGTACCCACCCTCACAAAAATATGGAGATTATTTCCATTCCTCTTGAAGGAGATTTGGAACATAAGGATTCAATGGGAACTACTTCTGTGATCCGCAACGGAGAAATTCAGGTAATGAGTGCCGGAACAGGAATTATGCACAGTGAGTACAATAAAAATAAAGATGAACTGGTAAAATTTCTTCAGATATGGGTTTTCCCAAGAGAACTGGATGTTGAACCAAGATATGACCAGATAAGTATTGAAGAAGGAAAGAAAATAAATGGATTCCAACAGATTCTTTCACCCAATAAAAATGATGAGGGTGTGTGGATTCATCAGGATGCATGGTTTAATCTGGCTCGATTTACCAAAGGAAACGGTAAAAATTATATAGTGAACAAAAAGGGAAACGGAGTCTATGTTTTTATCCTTAAAGGAAGTGCAAAAGTTGGAGATAGAATCCTTAATGAAAGAGACGGATTAGGAATCTGGGATACTCAAAGTTTTAATATAGAAGCTGTTGAAGATACAGAAATCCTATTGATGGAAGTTCCAATGGAATTACCGTCTTATCTTAAATAAAATTAAATACATAAAAATTATACGTAAATGAAAGTTTTAGCAATAGCAGGGAGTAATTCCGGAGTTTCAATGAACAAGCAGTTAGTAGCTTACGCCTCTACATTAGTAGGAGGAAATGCAGAAGTGGAAATAATAGATTTAAATCCCTTCGAAATGCCTATTTATAAGCATGACAGAGAGGTAGAAGGCGGGGTTCCTCAGCAGGCAAAAGAATTTGCTGCAAAAATTGATGCTGCCAACCTACTTTTATTATCACTTCCTGAGCATAACGGAACTTACTCTACCGCATTTAAAAATGTATTTGATTGGGTGTCAAGAATTCAGGGGAGAGCAGTATGGAACCAGGTTCCTATGCTTTTGATGTCGGCAGCACCGGGTGCCAGAGGTGGAGCAGGTGTTTTAGAAGCAGCTACACAGCGTTTCCCATATCATGGAGGAAATATTATTGAAACATTCTCACTACCGTTTTTCGGAGAAAATTTTGATGCTTCTGCACAGAAAATCTCTAATGAAGAAAAAGACAATGAATTGAAAGAAAAAATAAAAAAAGTTTTAGCAATCGAAACAATTCTTGAAAAATAGCATTAGGAAATTAACTTTTAAATTGCTACTTTTGCAAAAAAGAAAATTAGATGAAAATTCAGTCCACCTTTAAAGAATATCATTCTTTTTCAAAGAAAGGCATTTTCGTGGGCTCTGAAACTCTGAAATAAAATAACGGCCGATAATCTATAAAGATTGTCGGCTTTTTTATTTACCATATATTGAAATAAAATTTGAAATAAAATTTCTGAAATTACAATGAGCAACACTTACAAATCCGCAGGCGTAGACAAAGAAGAAGGATACAAAACAGTTGATAAAATTAAGAAAGCTGTGGGGGAAACCCACAATGCCAATGTATTGAATCATCTTGGGAGCTTTGGTGCTTTTTATGAAATAGGAGGATATAAAAATCCGGTGCTGGTTTCAGGAACCGATGGAGTAGGGACAAAGCTGAAGGTAGCATTAGATACCAAAAAATATGATTCTATCGGTATTGACTGTTTTGCAATGTGTGCCAATGATATCCTTTGCCATGGAGCTAAACCCCTTTTCTTTTTGGATTATTTAGCTTGTGGAAAATTGGACTCGGATATTGCTGCTGAAATTGTTTTAGGAATGGTAAATGCATGTAAAGATAATAATTGCGCATTGATTGGAGGTGAAACAGCCGAGATGCCGGGGATGTATCAGCCGGGAGATTATGATGTGGCAGGATTTTGTGTAGGTATCGTGGAAAAAGATCAGATTATTGACGGCTCACATATCAAAGCAGGAAATAAAATTATTGCTATACCAAGTTCAGGATTTCATTCCAATGGATTTTCTTTGGTAAGAAAAGTGTTCCCGGATTTTGAAGAAGAATTTGAAGGAAAACCATTATATGAAACATTATTGGTGCCTACAAGATTATACTATAAAGATATCCATAAAGTATTGGAAGAAGTAAAAGTATGTGGGATCGCTCATATTACAGGAGGAGGATTGTACGAAAATGTACCTCGAATCATTCCTCAGGGATTATGTGCTTCTATCGATGCTTCTAAAGTGAAAGTTCCAAGTGTAATGGTGGAATTGGAAAAAAGAGGAGGAGTAAGCCGTGAAGAAATGTTCGGAACCTTCAATATGGGGATAGGAATGGTGTTGGTTGTAGATGCAGAACATGCAGAAAAAGTACTTCACCTTTTAGATGATGCTTACGAGATCGGAGAAATTACAGAAGGAAGCGAAAAAATAAATCTAACTGTATAAAGGTACTGAGGTAAAAAGTATTTACGATTATCGAATATCATTCTACATTACTGCTTTTTACATTTTACAAGAGATATGAAAAACATTGTCGTACTAGTTTCTGGCTCCGGTACCAATCTACAGAGAATTCTGGATACTATAGATCAGGGGGAAATTCAAAATGCGAAAGTTACTTTAGTAGTTGCTGATCGTGAATGCTACGGACTTGAGAGAGCAAAAAATCATCAGATTGAAAATATACTGATTCCAAGAAGGAAAAACTTTAGTGCCGAACTGAGCAAAGTAATTCCTGAAAATACAGATCTTATTGTTTTGGCAGGTTTTCTTTCCATTTTGAAATCTGAATTTTGTGAAAACTGGAAAGGTAAAATAATTAATATACATCCTGCATTGCTTCCTAAATTCGGAGGAAAAGGAATGTGGGGAATGAATATTCACCATGCCGTGATAGAAGCAGGAGAAAAGGAAAGTGGAGCAACCGTACATTTCGTAACTCCTGAAATTGATGAAGGTGATATCATTTTGCAGAAATCATTTATCATTAATGAAGGAGAAACTCCAGAAACATTAGCCCAGAGAATACATGAAGTGGAGTATGAGATATTTCCGAAAGCTATTAATAAAATACTCGGAAATTAATAATAAATTCCCTTCCTCTGGAAGAATGTTAAAAATGAAGAATTTTTGACAGGTTAGTTGAAAAAATCTAAGTAAAATAAAGTAAACCGGGGGTGAAAGGCCGGAATACAGTTTGGAATAGCTGTGAAAAGTAAAAAATTGAAAGAAAAATGAGTAAAAAGAGAGTTTTAATCAGTGTTTCTGACAAAAGCGGATTAATAGAATTTGCCCAGTTTTTGGAAGCTCAAAATTATGAATTGATTTCTACGGGAGGAACTTTCAAACACTTGAAAGAAGCCGGTTTGAGGCCGATTCAGATTGATGAAGTAACCGATTTTCCTGAAATGCTTGACGGAAGAGTAAAAACATTACATCCTAAAGTTCATGGAGGATTACTGGCGGTACGTAACAATGAAGAACATATGAAAACCGTTGAAGAGCATGGAATAGGGCTGATAGATATGGTAATCGTAAATCTTTATCCGTTTTTTGAAAATGTGAACAAAGATATTTCTCTTCACGAAAAAGTAGAATTTATTGATATAGGAGGACCTTCTATGCTTCGTTCAGCAGCTAAAAATTTTGACTCTGTGACAGTAATCACTGATGTAGAAGATTATGCTATCGTGAAAATAGAGATGGAGCAAAACGGAGATACCTATATTGAAACCCGTAAAAAACTGGCTGGGAAGGTATTCAATCTTACTTCAGCTTACGATGCAGCGATTTCAAAAATGCTTTTAGACGAAGAATATCCTGCATATCTGAATGCTTCCTACAAAAAAGTTTCAGATCTGAGATATGGGGAAAATCCTCACCAGACGGCAGCATACTATGTTTCTACATTTGAAAATGGTGCTATGAAAGACTTTGATCAGCTGGGAGGAAAAGAACTTTCTTTCAATAATCTCAGAGACATGGACCTTTGCTGGAAAGTAGTCAACGAATTCAAAGAAGAAATGGCTTGCTGTGCCGTAAAGCATTCTACACCATGTGGTGTTGCTATAGGAACATCTGCTCTGGAAACCTATCAGAAAACTTTCGAGTGTGATCCTGTTTCCATCTTCGGAGGTATCGTCGCAATGAACTATACAATAGATGCAGCAACCGCTGAAGAATTAAATAAGACTTTCCTGGAGATTGTAATGGCTCCTGATTTTAATGAAGATGCTTTGGAAGTTTTAAGAAAGAAAAAGAATCTTAGAATCATCAAAATTAAAAATCCTGTTTCCGATAAGCAGACATGGGTGAAAATTGACGGAGGAATACTTGTTCAGGATAATGATAATTATTTTTCTGAAGATATTAAAGTAGTAACGGATGTACAACCTACAGAAGCCCAGAAAAAAGCTTTATTATTTTCACAGAGAGTAGTGAAGTATGTAAAATCCAATGCTATTGTTGTTTCCAATGGAATTCAGGCTTTCGGAATAGGTGGAGGACAGGTAAACAGAATCTGGGCTACTCAACAGGCAATTGAAAGGGCAAAAGAAAAATTCAGTGGAGATTTAGTATTGGCTTCCGATGCCTTTTTCCCTTTCCGTGACGTGGTGGATTTCTGCGCTAAAGAAGGAATTACGGCAATCATTCAGCCGGGAGGTAGTGTGAAGGATCAGGATAGTGTAGAAGCGGCTAATGAACATGGAATTCCAATGATGTTTACAGGGGTCAGACACTTTTTGCACTAAATTAAAATAGAATTAAATTGAATTTTGGATTGTATTTATAGCATTCAAAATTATATATTTGTAGTTTATATAGACTAGTTAATTAAATAAAATATGAAGATTTTAATCATAGGTGAAGGAGGTAGAGAATCTGCATTGGCAGCAAAGCTACATACCGATTCCAGAGTTACAAAAATGTTTTTTGCTAATGGAAATGCAACCACAGATAAAATAGGAAAAAACATTCACTTAACAGATATTAAAGAACTTAGAGATTTTGCAATTAAAGAGAAAATAGACCTTACCATTGTAGGCCCTGAAGCTCCTTTAGTGGCAGGATTAAAAGATGAATTCAAAAAGCATGGTCTTAAAGTATTCGGACCAAGCCAGAAAGTAGCAAGCCTTGAAGGAAGTAAAGCTTTCTCAAAGAAGTTCATGCAGACCTATGATATCAAAACAGCGAAAGCAGTAGTATTTGATTCTTATCCTGAAGCGGTGGAATATGTTAAAGCTCAGGAATATCCTTTAGTAATTAAAGCGAGCGGTTTAGCAGGAGGTAAAGGAGTGGTGATCTGTGATAATGTGGAAGAAGCAGAAGCAACTATTCATGATTTCATGATCCGTAGAATTTATGGAGATGCAGGAATCCGTTTAGTAATTGAAGAATTCTTACAAGGTTTTGAGGCTTCTATTATCGCATTCTCTAATGGAGAAAAACTATTTCCATGTATTCCGGTAAAAGATTATAAAAAAGCGGGTGATGGTGATAAAGGACCTAATACAGGAGGTATGGGTTCAGTAGCGCCAAGTCCCGAATTTACTCAGGAGCACTATGCTGATTTTGAAAAAAATATTTTGGAACCTACTATTAATGGGCTTAAAGGAGAAGGATTCAGCTTTAAGGGAATTATCTTCTTCGGACTCATGGTGACTTCTAAAGGAACTTACCTTCTTGAATACAATATGAGATTCGGAGATCCTGAAACTCAGGTGTTAATGGCATTAATGGAAAATAATCTGTTAGATGTTATCAACGATTGTATGGAAGGTAAAGATGTTGAGCTTAAATTTAAAGATGAAAAAGCTGTTTGTCTTGTAATGTGTTCGGGAGGATATCCTAGAAACATTGAAATTGGTTTTGAAATCGTAGGAGAAGATAAAGTAAAACATAGTCAGTTGCTATATGCAGGAGCTGTTAAAAAAGGAGATAAAATAGTTTCCAACGGAGGTAGAGTACTGAATATTGTAGCAACGGGAGCTACTTATGAAGATGCCCGTAAGAAAGTATATGAAGATGCTATTCCGGTCCATTTTGACTATTCTTTCTATAGAGAAGACATCGGAAAGTTTTAATAAAAATCACGAAAAAAGATTTGGAACCTTTCCAAGTCTTTTTTTGTAAAGAAAAGAAGAAGATGAGATCTTATCATAATAAGAATCATCGGCTAATAGAATCAGGTTTTTAACCTGATATCAGATAAAGAACATAGGTTTAGCTTTAGTTTTAGCTTAAACTTAAAGGTATTCACAATTGATAACTCATAACTCATAGCTTAATAATGAATAACGGTATTATTATTTTAGATTTCGGTTCACAATACAATCAGCTTATCGGAAGACGTATCCGTGAGATGGGAGTATATTCTGAAATCTTACCATTCAATACACCTATTAAAGATATTTTAGAAAAACAGCCGAAAGGAATTATTCTTTCAGGAGGGCCCAGCTCTGTGAATGCAGAAAATGCTCATCTGGTGGAAAAAGAATTGTACGAACAGGGAGTTCCTGTTTTGGGAATCTGTTATGGCATGCAACTTACGGCTTATCTCTTAGGAGGAAAAGTAAACAAAGGAGAAAAAGGGGAGTATGGAAAAGCCCACCTTGATATTGTTAAGGAAAATGATTTATTAAAAGGAGTTACTCAAAACTCTATCGTATGGATGAGTCATTTTGATGAAGTAGGCGAGCTGCCTGCCGGTTTTGAGTTAAATGCAAAATCAGGGGTCATTGCTTCTATTTCAAATCCTGATAAAAAGATTTATTGTGTTCAGTTTCACCCAGAAGTTTCCCATACGGAAGAAGGAGCAAAAATGCTGGAAAACTTTGTATTTGGAATTTGTAAAGCAGAGAAAAACTGGAAACTAACGAATTATATTGAGAAAACCGTTGCCGAAATACGTGAAAAAGTAGGAAGTCAAAAGGTGATTCTCGGACTTTCAGGAGGAGTAGATTCGTCCGTTGCGGCTGTATTGATTCATAAGGCAATCGGAGATCAGCTTACCTGTATTTTTGTAGATACGGGACTGTTGAGAAAAAATGAAGCCGAGAAAGTGATGGAGAACTATGGAGAACACTTCCATATGAATATTAAACTGGTTAATGCTTCTGAAAGATTCTTATCCAAGTTGGAAGGCGTAGATGATCCCGAGAAAAAGAGAAAGATCATCGGGAATGAATTTATTCATGTTTTTGATGAAGAATCCCATAAAATTGAAGGTGCTAAGTTTTTAGCGCAGGGTACTATTTATCCTGACGTTATCGAAAGTCAGTCTGTAAACGGACCTTCGGCAGTGATTAAATCTCATCACAATGTAGGCGGACTTCCCGAAGATATGGAATTCGAATTACTGGAGCCCCTTAGAGAGCTTTTTAAAGACGAAGTAAGAAAAGTGGGTGAAGAACTTGGAATTCCACATCACTTGGTATACAGACACCCTTTCCCAGGGCCAGGGCTTGGAATCAGGGTTTTAGGAGCTGTGGATGCTGAAAAAGTAAGAATCCTGCAGGAAGCTGATGATATCTTTATTGAGGAACTGTATAAAAATGATTTATATGAAAAAGTTTCTCAGGCTTTTGTTGTCTTACTTCCTGTAAAATCAGTCGGAGTAATGGGTGATGAAAGAACTTATGAATATACTGCTGTTGTTCGTTCTGCTAATACGATTGATTTTATGACTGCTACATGGAGTAAACTTCCTTATGAATTCCTTGAAACGGTTTCTAATCGAATTATCAATGAAGTAAGAGGAATTAACAGGGTGGCTTACGATATATCAAGTAAACCCCCGGCAACTATAGAATGGGAATAATTTCTGTAATCTGATAAAATAAAGCCTGCTTATATAAGCAGGCTTTATTTTATCAGATTACAG
>NZ_JALAHD010000177.1 GCF_022712095.1 Chryseobacterium sp.
CATTTAAGCTAATATCATGAAATATACCGAAACCCAATTAGAAAAATCATTCATTCACCTTCTAAAAGAAGAAGGTTATGAGTATGTAGATGGTAAAAAAGTATTTCGGGTCTTTAATCAAGAAGTATTGATTAGAGAAGATCTAAGTGACTTTCTGATGCAGCAATATCCTGATCTAGAAGCTATAGAACTGGAAACCATTATTAATGAACTGGCCTATCAACCTGCATCCAGTCTATATGATAGTAATAAGCACATTGGTAAACTTTTAGCAGATGGATGGATTTTCAAAAGAAATAATCCTGCTAAAAAAGATTTGCATATTCGTTATATTGATATTGATGAAAACAATCTTTTAAAAACCAACCGTTTTAAAATTGTCAATCAATTAGAGATTCAAGGTAGGGAACTTCGTATTCCAGATTTGATTCTTTATATCAATGGTATTCCTGTTGTTGTTTTTGAGTTTAAAACAACAATTGAAGAAGAGATTACAATACATGATGCTTACAAACAATTGAGTATACGGTACCGGAGAGATATTCCGGAACTGATGAAATATAATGCATTTTGTATCATCAGTGATGGTGTAAATAATAAAGCCGGTTCTTTGTTTGCTCCTTATGATTTCTTCTATGGTTGGCATAAAATTACTGGAGAAGAAAAGAAAGCTTTAACAGGGATTCATACTGTAACGTCTATCGTTCATGGAATGCTTAATAAACAAAGGCTTTGTAATATTTTGCATCATTTTATTCTGTTTCCCGATACTTCTAAAAAAGAAGAAAAAATACTTTGCCGTTATCCTCAATATTATGCGGCAAACAAACTTTTTGGCAGCATATTAAAACATCGTAAACCTGAAGGTGATGGTAAAGGTGGAACCTATTTTGGAGCTACAGGATGTGGTAAAAGTTTTACCATGCTATTCTTGTCCAGATTACTGATGCGTTCGACAAAATTTTCGAGTCCAACGATCATTATTATTTCAGATCGTACCGATCTTGATGATCAACTTTCCCGAGATTTCACCAACGCCAAAGACTTCATTGGAGATGAAAATATTATCAATATAGAATCCAGAGAAGATCTGAGAGAAAGATTGAGAGGGAGAGAAAGTGGAGGTGTTTTTCTGACAACAGTTCAAAAGTTTGCAGAAGATGATGAAATTTTGTCTGACAGAAATAATATTATTTGTATATCAGATAAAGCCCATCGTTCACAGGTCAATCTTGATCTGAAAATTCGTATTGATGAAGAAAAAGGAGTTAAGAAATCTTACGGTTTTGCAAAATACCTGCATGATTCTTTACCTAATGCAACATATGTGGGATTCACTGGAACACCTATTGATAAAACACTTGACGTTTTTGGTGAAATAGTAGATTCTTACACAATGTTAGAATCTGTTGCAGATGAAATTACAGTAAGGCTGGTGTATGAAGGTCGTGCTGCCAGAGTGAATCTTGATCATTCTAAAGTAGTCGAGATTGAAAAATATTATGACAATGCAGTTGCTGAAGGAGCTTCCGAATATCATGTTGAAGCCAGTCAAAAAGCTATTGCTAAAATGGAATCTGTATTAGGAGACCCTGACCGTATCAAAGCCATTGCACAAGATTTTATACAGCACTATGAAAACCGTGTAGCAGAAAAAGCTACTGTTGCTGGCAAGGTCATGTTTGTATGTGCATCTCGTGAAATTGCCTATAAAATGTTTTTAGAAATTATTGCACTTCGTCCGGAATGGAATGAAATTAAAATTGCAGATCATCTTACCGAAAAAGAACAGAGAGAAATAAAGCCTATTGAACGTATCAAAATGGTTATGACCAGAAACAAAGATGATCATGAATCACTTTGGAACCTTCTGGGAACAAAAGATGACCGCAAGGAGCTGGATCGCCAATTTAAACAAATCCATTCCAATTTTAAGATAGCTATTGTGGTAGACATGTGGCTGACGGGATTTGATGTTCCTTTTCTTGATACAATCTATATTGATAAACCACTGCAAACCCATAATTTGATACAAACTATTTCCCGTGTAAACAGAAAGTTTGAAGGAAAAGAAAAAGGTTTGGTAGTAGATTATATAGGAATTAAAAAGAACCTGAATCATGCTTTGGGATTATTCAATAATCAAACCGCTACTGATGATTTTGAGGATCTGGATAAAGCCGTGATTATTGTAAAAGATCAGCTTGAGTTATTACGACAGTTTTTCTACCAGTTTGATACCACAGATTATTTTACAGGTTCACCTGTAGAACAGTTACAATGTTTAAACAGAGCATCAGAACTGGTTTTACAGACGGAGAAATCTGAACAATTTTTTGTTGAAGTGACCAAAAAATTAAAAGCAGCATATAATCTGACCTGTGGTTCTGAAATATTCAACAGTAACCAAATAGATGAAATACACTTCTATTTTGCTATAAAATCTATAGTAGTGAAATTAACCAAGGGTGAGGCACCAGACACTGCACAAATGAATGCTAAAGTGAGCAAAATGGTAGAAGATGCCATCATCTCAGAAGGGGTGGAAGAAATTTTTAAATTGGATGATAACAAGGCAAATGCTATTGATCTGTTCAACGATAAATTTTTGGAAAAAATTAATAATCTTGAATTACCGAATACCAAAATTAAAATTTTAGAGCGCCTTTTAAAACAGACTATTTCCGATTTTAAAAAAGTCAATAAAGTAAAAGGGATGGAATTTTCTGAGCGACTACAAAGTATAGTCAACCGTTATAACGAAAGAAGTGAGCTTGATATATTAGATTATGATGGCATACAGACTGATACATCAGAACAGATCCTTGATCTGATACTGAAGCTTCGTACTGAAATGACGTCTTATCAGGATTTAGGAATCGACTATGAAGAAAAAGCTTTTTATGATATTCTGGATTCCATTTGTAAACAATATGGGTTTGAATATGACAAAACTAAGATGCTGGAATTGGCACAGGAAATAAAAAAGATTGTAGATAATACAACACAATATCCAGATTGGAGCGATAGGGAAGATATCAAAGCAAAACTGAAAATGGATATTATTGTAAAACTTCATCAATATGGATATCCACCAATTACGCAGGATGAGGTGTATAAAAATGTACTGGAACAAGCAGAACATTATAAGAAGAATAACTAAAACTTTAGAAATAAGTATCTTTAAAAAAATTATATTCCTGAACATAAAAAATTATTCATTCATAAAAAACCAAATGGCAACACTCTTCAAAGACGTTAAATACAACTTAAATTCATTAATTCAGAACATAGATCTGGGAACAATAGGTCTTCCGGATATTCAAAGGCCTTTTGTATGGAAAGATACTAAAGTAAGGGATCTTTTCGATAGTTTATATAAAGGTTATCCCGTAGGTTACTTTTTATTTTGGGAAAATGCTAATATTGATGGGGTCAAAGGGATTGGAACGGATACAAAACAAAAATTTGCAAATCTTCTTATTGTTGATGGACAGCAACGTTTGACTTCCCTGTACGCTGTTTTAAAAGGACAAGAGGTAATTCGTGAAAATTATGATAAAGCAAAAATTATTATTGCGTTTAATCCTTTGGAAAATAAATTTGAAGTACCGGATGCAGCGATAAGAAAAAATCCACGGTATTATCAGAATATTTCCGACTTGTGGCAGCCGAATATCAATATTTTTAAAGTCATAATGGAATTTGTTTCCAATCTGAAAAATCATATTGAAGTTTCTGACGAATTAGAAGCTAAGATTCAGGAAGCTTTTATGCGGTTGAAAAATTTAGAAAACTATCCCTTCTCAGTGTTGGAACTATCACAGGAAATTAATGAAGAACAGGTAGCAGATGTTTTTGTAAGAATCAATTCTGAAGGGAAAACCTTAAATCAAGCAGACTTTATTCTTACCCTCATGAGTGTGTTTTGGGATGAGGGACGGACTGATTTGGAGAATTTTTGCAGAGATGCAAGAAAGCCAACAAAAATTGATGCTACGCCATTTAACTATCTTATTGTTCCTAAACCTGAACAAATGCTGAGAACCGCGGTAGGATTGGCCTTTAGAAGAGCAAGATTGCAATACATTTACAGTATATTGAGAGGAAAAGATCTGGATACAGGTTTGTTTAGTGAAGAAAGAAGAGAGCAACAATTTGAAAAACTGAAAACTGCACAAGCAGAAGCTTTGAATATTCAGCATTGGCATGAATTCATTAAAGCATTAAAACAAGCCGGATATAATAATGAAAGTTTCATTTCTTCCAATAATAATATTTTATATTCTTATGTTTTCTTTCTAATGGGAAGAGTGGATTATAAAGTTGAACTATATGAATTAAAGCGGTTAATTGCAAAATGGTTCTTTATGTGTTCTATAACAGGTCGGTATACAGGTTCACCCGAAACTGCAATGGAGATGGATTTAGCGAAGTTCAGGACAATCAATAATGCAGATGATTTTGTAAAGGAATTAAATACTATTATTGACTCTCAGTTAACTTCTGATTTCTGGAATGTAACCCTTCCCATGGATTTGGCAACATCCTCTTTTCGCTCACCTTCTTTATTTGCTTATTATGCATCATTGAATATTCTGAATGCTTTGGGCTTATTTTCTCAGCTACAGGTAAAAGAGTTATTGGAATCCGGATTAAGAGCTAATAAATCAGCATTAGAAAGACATCACTTATTCCCAAAAGCATGGCTGATGCGTAATGGGATTACTGAAAGTAGAGATTATAATCAGATAGCCAATTTTGCTTTAGTTGAATGGAGTGATAATATAGCGATTAGTGATAGAGAACCCAAAGTTTATTTACCCGTTTATGAACAGCGTTTTTCCAATGAGGATCTGGAAAAAATGAGATTTTGGCATGCTTTACCTGAAAATTGGGAGCAGATGAATTATGGGGACTTTTTATCTGAAAGACGAAAAATGATCGCAAAAGTAGTGAAAAAAGCTTTTGATAAACTATAATGATATTTTTATAATGGGCATAAAATACAATCCTTACCCACATTCTCCCTCCACGTCAATAAATTTTCGTTCTTTTGCAAAAACAGTTTAACCTTTAAATAAGTACATGTTGAAGTTCGATGAAATCCGTTTTTTCCATGATCATGAAGTAAATGATGCACTACAGGGGATCTCCCATGATCCTATGATGAGGACAATGATGAGTTTCACTTTTCCGGGTAAGAAAAGGCATGAATGGCGCGAACAGATTAAGAATATCCATACCATATGGGATTTCCAAAACGAATGTATTGCATATACCGTTCGTCAAATTATAGAAAACAGTTCGGAAGGATTAACGACTTCCGGATTTGAGCGGCTGGATAAAAATACGCCTTACCTATATATTTCGAGCCATAGGGATATTGTTCTGGATACTTCACTGCTTAATCTGGTGTTGTTGGAAAAAGATTTTATCATGACAGCTTCAGCAGTGGGTGATAACCTCATTGGAAATTCATTTTTAAATGTACTGGCTAAACTCAACAGAAATTTTTTGGTTCAAAGAGGATTACCACTGAGGGAACAACTGAAAAGTTCTCAGGTGATGTCCGAGTATATCGATGAGCTTTTACACTGCAGAAACCAGTCGGTGTGGATTGCCCAGCGTGAAGGCCGTACAAAGGACGGCAACGATGCTACCCAGCAAGGTGTTTTAAAAATGCTTGCCATGGCGGCAGGAGATGTACCGGTCATAGATTATTTTAAAAGCCTGAAGATTGTTCCCATATCCGTTTCCTACGAATATGATCCTACCGATTATATGAAGATCCCTCAGCTTCTGGCCATGCACAAAGGAGAAAAATATGAGAAAGCTAAAGATGAAGATTTCACAGCCATGCTTACCGGAATCATAGGGCAGAAGAAACATATACACATCCATGCCGGTAAAGTATTAGATACGGAACTGGATGTGATAGCATCAACCATTGATAATAAAAATAAACAGATGCAGGCTGTAGCACAGGTAATAGATGATTCAATTATCGGGAATTATAAGCTTTGGCCTACCAATTTTATTGCGTATGATTTACTTCATCATACAGATATTTTTAGCCAGGAATATACTAAAGAGGAGAAGCAGTTGTTTGAACGCAGACTTAGGATGCGCATTGATGAATCGGATGAGCTTTCAAAAAAATGTTTTCTGGATATGTATGCTAATCCTGTGATTAATAAAATGAAATTGGAAAAAGAGAGGGTAGAAGATTAATATTACCCCGCACACAAACAATAAGATATCACAAGGAGTAAGGAAGTTCGTACGTCAGGTCGAGTGTTTTTCGAAATGCAATGGAGAAAAATGTATCGAGACCTAGTTGATTTTATTTGTAATAGCCACGACTTTATCTGACAGTTAGGGGTTAAAAATAATTGTCAGTTATCCAATATTATCCTTACTTCCAAAAGTAAGGATTTTTTGTTCCTCTGCAAGAGTTTCCAATAATTTCTCTTTTGCAATAGGCTTACTATCCGAAAACGTCTGCATCGGTGTTTTACCGTAACAATGTTTTCCTGTATGCGTTCTTTCATTGTTGTAATACGATAGCCAGCTGTTTAAGTCTAATTGCAATTCTTCAATACTTCTGTAAATTTTCTTTCTGAAAGCTATGGCATAAAACTCATCCTGTATCGTCCTGTGAAAACGTTCGCAAATGCCATTGGTCTGAGGACTTTTAGCCTTAGTCTTTGTGTGATCAATATCTTCAATTGCCAAATAGAGCTGGTATTCATGCTGTTCTCTTATTCCACAGTATTCCGTTCCTCTGTCTGTTAAAATTCTGAGTAAACGAAGTTCCTGCTGCTCAAAGAAAGGGACTACCTGATCATTAAGCATGTCAGCAGCAATAAGAGCATTTTTACGGTCATATAGCTTTGCAAATGCTACTTTGGAATACGTATCAATAAAAGTTTGTTGATAAATATGTCCGACTCCTTTGATATTGCCTACGTAATAAGTGTCTTGAGCTCCTAAATATCCCGGATGATAAGTTTCAATTTCTCCATGAGCCTTTTTCTCTTCCTTAGCCCTTTCCAGTGCTGAAAGTTGGGATTCAGTAAGGACTAGACCATCTTGAGCAGATTTGGCTTCC
>NZ_JALAHD010000178.1 GCF_022712095.1 Chryseobacterium sp.
AATTATCCGAAATTGATAAATTACTGAGGAAATTGATAGCTTAGTTTTACTTTATAAGCAGTATCTAACTTTTATGAATACAGGTATAACTTAATGGATATCTAATTTCATAAATTAATATTAAAAGACTATTACTAAAAGACATTCAAGAGATATAACAGGAATATGTTCTTTCCCTGATTCGTTATTTAAGCAACAAAATCAAGTTTTTAGCATATCTCCTACTCTAGACCTTCATATAGTCCTTAAAACCTAGAAAAAAGAGATGTAATCAATGTATTTATAACAATAGTATAAGCTTGATGATTTGAACTATAACGTTTATCTAATCTATTACTTTAAGCATCATTACCAGAATAAGTCTTTTAAAAATAAAAATTGTACAATAAAAAATTTAACGCCTCAAATATATAATATACTGTAGTATAGCTGTTTACAGCTATTTACTTTTGTATACTGAAGTTTTTTACAATTGTTTACTTTTGTATTTTGCATTTGTAAACTTTATTTTTACATTTGTAATTCATTTGAAAGTCTAATTTTTATGAATTTAAACGAGAGAATTTCAAAAGTTATAGAGTATTCTAAGTTGACTTCTTCTGAATTTGCAGATGAAATTGATGTGCAGAGATCTTCTATTTCTCACATTACTTCCGGAAGGAATAAACCTTCTCTGGAATTTATCATTAAAATAAAATCCCGCTTCCCTGAGATTATGTGGGACTGGCTCATTAATGGAGAAGGTGAAATGCTGAAATCTGATGAACCGGAAGAAAGTACTGAAGAAGATTCCGGGGAAAAGATTAAGCCAACTCCTCTTCCTGATCTTTTCACATTAATTGGTGATGATAATTTTGGAGTAACCGAAAGTGAAGACAGCACTCAAAAATATATACCGCGAGAAGCTGATATTTTAGCCAAGGATAAGGCTGAAGAAAAAATAACGGATTCTCAGCGATTAGAACCAATTTCAGAACAACTAATTAATCAAGCAATTGATAATCAGGGGAATAAAATAAAAAGAATTGTTTTGTTCTTTGAAAATGGAAAATTTGAAAGTTTTGAGCCATAAAAAGTTCCCCTTTAACGGAAAAATTAAAAGATCGTACCAATAAAAAACTCCGCTTAATGCGGAGCTTTGTAATTATATACTATTTTTGTTTTCTTCTTTGAAGTTCTTTGTTAATAAGACTTAGTTCCCTTCCGGTCTGTCCAGCAACTGAAGTATTTTCCTGGGCTCTTCTGGTGAGATAAGGAACTACATCTTTTACAGGCCCGTATGGCAGATATTTAGCTACATTATATCCTTTATCGGCTAAATAGAAAGTGATATTATCACTCATTCCGTAAAGTTGTCCAAAATAGACATGTCTGTTATCATGCTCTAAAGACTTAGCCTTCATTTTGTCCATTACAAGCTCTGAAGAAATCTCGTTATGAGTTCCAAAGAATCCTGAAACTCTATCGAGGTGATTCATTATAAAATCAATGGCAGCATTATAATTGTTATCCGTAGCTTCTTTGGTAGGTTGTATAGGATCTGCATAGCCCTTTTCCTGAGCTCTTTCTCTTTCTTTCTCCATATAGGCACCCCGAACTATTTTATATCCGATAAAATAGTTTTTCTCCTGAGCTCTCTGAAGGTTCTGCTCCATATATTCAATTCTACCTGTTCTGTACATCTGTATGGTATTCCAGACAATAGGTTTTTCCTTGTTATACTTTTCCATCATCTCTTCACAAAGATGATCGGCAGCATCCTGCATCCAGGTCTCTTCGGCATCAATCATCAGCTGTTTATCATTTTCATAGCACAGCTTACAGATATCATCAAATCTTTTTACTACTCTTTCCCATTCTTCTTTCTGACTTGTAGTAAGCTCTGTATTTTTTCCAACAGCTTCATAAATATCAATTCTACCAAAAGCTGTAGGCTTAAATACAACAAAAGGAATAGCAGGATTTCCTACTGAAAACCTTACAATATCTTTAATTTCATTGCAAACAGCATCAAACGTCTCCTCATCCTCTTTCCCTTCTATGGAATAATCAAAAATACTTCCAACACCTCTTTTGAAGAGCTGTTTTACCACTTTCATACTTTCTTCTCTTGTTTCTCCTCCACAAAACTGCTCAAACAAAGTGTTCTTTACAATTCCGGGAACAAAAGGGAAATTATTATGAATAGTAAAATTAAGAATAGAAGTTCCAATGTTTGTTAAAGCCGGCTGTTCAATCATTTTAAACATCCAATACGCTTTTTTCAATTGAGCATCTGACTTGTCTGCAAATGCGATCTTAGTATCGTTGAAAATGGGCATTCCTTTTATAAGTTTAGTTATACAAATGTAAGAATAACCTTAGTCTTTTGAAAAAAAAATTTCTACAATTTATATTCAATACCGTTTATTAACATCGCTATAATCCCCACAAAAATCCAGAGTCTTAAAATATTCAGAGTGAAGAATTTACTTTTTCTGGAATAATCTGAAAGAAGATAGACACAAATGATCAACACAAATAATCCGGCAGAAAAATAATATCCTACAAAACCTGAAATTCCTGTTCTTATAATGAGTTTCATAGAAACTACCATTGTGACTATAAGAAGAGAAATAAGAATAGATTTAGCCTGTTTATTGGTGAAATAATTAGGTATTGTAATATATCCGAATGCTTTATCGGCAGTTTTTGTAAGAGTATCCTTTACAATATCTATACAGAGAAGCAGTAAGAAAAGAAATATAGCCATTAAAAAAAGCTTAATGGAAAATGTTTCATAATACACCATCATTCCAAAAAAAGGATATAGTGTAAGGCTTACAAAAGTAAGGTTATTAATAAACAGGATCCGGCTTAATTTATGGCTGTAAAACCACATAAAAAACTGATAGATGATAAAAAATATAAATACTCTGTGAGAGATAAGAAAAGCAACTCCCAGGGAAATAATACTTAGTACCAGATAAGCATACAGAAAATATTTCTGTTCGGTAAAATTCTGAAGCCGTGTTCTGAATGGTTTTACAATATGATCCTTCTCCTGATCATAGAACTGGTTAATTATTCCTCCTGCCAAGATACTTAGTACGGTACAAAAAATGATACCATGAACTTTAAAATCAAAGACGAATTTTCTGAAGCTTTCTTCCTGATTAAAGAGGAAAAATGTAGAAACATACAGGGCAAAAGTAAGGAGCAGGGCTACAAAAAAGCGGGCTCCCAAAAGAAAGCCCACAAATTGTGATATCCTATAAAATAGGGATTTTGAATTATTTTTATGTCGGAAACTTTCTTTTTCAGAATTCATTCCCAACTTCTTTAAAATCTGTAAATAACTTCCTTCTGAAAACCATCAAGCATCTTTTCAGCTTTTCCGTAGTCTTTGGTAAAGCCTAAAATATAGCCTCCACCTCCGCTTCCACAAAGTTTTAAATAGTAAGCGTTAGAATCCAATCCTTTTTTCCAGATATTAAAAATACTTTCAGGGATCATCGGACGAAAATGTTCATAAGCCCAATGGGAAAGCTTCTTCAAGTTTCTAAAAAACGGATTCATATCTTTTTTCAGAAATGCCTCTATACAAGCATTGTTGTAACGGATGAACTCCTCTTTTAATGTATTCCGGAACCCTTCGGTTTTCATTTTTTCAAAGAAAATCTGAATCATAGGTCCTGTTTCTCCTGTTATTCCTGAATCAATAAGGAAAATAGCCCCTTTACCTTCTTCTCCTTTAGGGATAGAAACTTTATCAAGATTTTCTTTATTTTCGATAAGAATAGGCAGGTTCATATAACATATCAAAGGATCCATACCTGAACTCTTTCCATGGAAATAGCTTTCCATTTCTCCAAATATGGATTTCAGCTTTTTCAGATTGTCTTTTGAAATACTATCCGGATTAAGTTTCTTCAAGGAATATTTCTCAAAAATAGCAGCTACCAAAGCTCCTGAACTTCCTACTCCGTATCCTTGAGGAATATTGGAATCAAAGAAAAGTCCACGGGATATATCATTTTTAAATCTTGCAATATCCAATGTGAAATCCTCAGCAAGGTTAAGCTCAGTAAGGAAATCAGCATATTTTTGAAGATGTTGATTAGACTTTAATTCGAATTCGGATGCGAGATCAGAAAATTTCAAAGTTCCCTTATAAAAGCTGTAAGGTACTACCAAGCCTTGGGAATCTTCAATCATTCCGTACTCTCCGAATAGAATTATTTTAGCATAAAATAGAGGGTTAGTCATAATGACAATAAATCTTTTTGCAAAGATAAAGATTATTCAGCTTAATATAAGCAAAATTCGAACCGAATTACAATGTCTCCTTATTCTTTATGGGTTTTACTTTTAAGAAACGGATCAATACCAATCCTGCAGCAAAAAATATGGTCATGGAAAGTGCTGCATAACGCATATTATTAAACTGCTCTATCAATGTAGCAAAAATGAAAGTCCCTAAAATTATGGCAATCTTTTCCAATACATCATAAAAACTGAAGAATGTGGTATTTTCCATAGAGTTTTCAGGAAGTAATTTGGAATAGGTAGATCTGGACATGGCCTGAAGTCCGCCCATCACCAATCCTACAACTGCTGCAACTCCATAAAATTGATATTCTACTGTAGGATTTTCTTTGTTTAAGAAGTAAGCCCACAGACAGGCTACAATCCATAAGGCAACTGCGATAGTAATTACATTTTTATTTCCAATCCGTTTTGACAATCTTGAAAATATAACAGCCCCGATAATTGCTTCAATCTGAATAACCAGTAAGGTTCCAATTAATTTATCCTGTGCCAGGTTAATTTCACTTTTTCCGAACAATGTAGCCATCAGAAAGATCGTCTGCATTCCTACGCTATAAAAAAAGAAACTGGATAAAAAGAATTTAAGATTTCTATCTTTAAACAGTTCATTTCCCACTTTATAAAGCTCATGAAAACTTTCCTTGGCAATGTCTTTATAGAAGCTCATATTATCCTTTAAAACCTCAAAAAAGCCACCCTGTTCTTCATGTCTCTTAAAGATATTTTTATAATTCAATAAAACCAGATCCTTTGGTAATTTATCTTTTACATCTCCAAACTGAGGAAGATACCTGAATGTATATTGTGAGAATCCAAACCACCATGCACCGGTTAATAAGAAACTTATTCTTGTAAATAATAACTGCTGTGCAGCTCCTTTAGCAAATACCTGAATTAAAAGTAAGCACAATACAACTAAAACTACGGAACCTAAATAACCGTAAACATATCCTTTTGCTGAAAGGGCATCCTGACGGTCCGGTGTGGCTATATCCGGTAAAAACGAATTATAAAAGACTAAACTCCCCCAGAATCCAACACTGGCTGTAATACTGAAAAGTAAACCTAGGAATACATTATGCATTCCCGTAAACATAGCTAACCCCATACATGAAGTAGCTCCCAGATAACAGAAAAACTGTAAAAATGATTTTTTATTACCAATTGTATCAGCTAATGAAGATAAAAATGGTGAAAGTAATACCACGATAAAGAATGATATCGTCAATGAATAGCCGTATACTGCATCCGGCTGGTATTCTCTTCCAAAAATTTTAATCATATGCCTTACGGGAACATCAATCCACTGATGGGTCTCCTGAACATATTCCTTCTTTTCATAAGCTGTTGTAAGAATGGAATAATAAATAGGAAAAATAGTGGAAGTAATGACCAAAGAATATACTGAATTGGCCCAGTCATAAACCGCCCAAGCCTTCATTATTTTAGGATTATTTTTTATATGTCGAGGCTTTCGATTCTCAATTTCAGACATTTCAAATAAATATTAGTAGCACAAAAATAAAAAAACCATTAAGAAATGGATGAACTTTTAAATAAATTATCTATTCCTTAATGGTAATATACTATGAAGCAGAGAATTATATATTCTCAATAACAATTGCAGAAGCACCACCGCCACCATTACAGATCGCTGCAGCTCCATATTTTGCATTATTTTGCTTTAAAATATTAATCAATGTAACGATGATTCTTGATCCTGAACTTCCCAGTGGGTGTCCAAGGGCAACTGCTCCTCCATTAACATTCACTTTAGAAGCATCTAATCCTAAAATCTTATTGTTTGCCAAACCTACTACGGAGAAAGCTTCATTAAATTCAAAAAAATCAATATCTGAAACCTGAAGGTTTGCCTTTTTAAGAGCAATTGGCAATGCTTTAGCAGGCGCCGTTGTAAAATTCTCTGGCTCCTGAGCTGCATCTGCATAAGATATAATTTTAGCTAAAGGCTTAAGCCCTAATTCTTCCATTTTTTCTTTTGAAACAAGAATCAAAGCGGAAGCTCCGTCATTCAATGTTGATGCATTTGCTGCCGTTACAGTTCCACCTTCTTTTTTAAATACTGTAGGGAGTGTAGCAATTCTATCAAAATTAACAGCTTTATATTCTTCATCTTCTGCAAAAATAATCGGCTCACCTTTTCTTTGAGGAATTTCAACAGGAACAATTTCTTCATTAAATTTGCCTTCGCTCCAAGCCTTAGCTGCTCTTTTATAAGATTCTATAGCGAAGTTATCCTGATCTTCTCTTGAAAAGCCATAATCAGTCGCACATTTTTCAGCACAAACTCCCATATGAACTTTATTATAAACATCTGTAAGACCATCTACAAGCATTCCATCCTGCATTTTCACATCTCCAAGTTTTGTGGAAACCCTTGCATTATAATAATGGGGAACGGATGACATATTTTCCATACCTCCAGCAACAATTACATCTGCATCACCTGCCTTAATTGCCTGTGCCGCCATTGTAACAGCCTTCATTCCTGAGGCACAAACTTTATTTACAGTAGTAGACGGAGTTTCTATTGAAAGACCTGATCCTAAAGCAACCTGGCGTGCAGGGGCTTGTCCTTCTCCTGCCTGTAATACATTTCCCATGTAGATCTCCTGAACATTCTTAGGGTCTAATCCTATTTTATCTAATGCACCTTTCACGGCTACAGCTCCCAATTTCGGAGCAGGAATCGTCGATAAGCTTCCTAAAAAGCTTCCCATAGGTGTTCTTACAGCGGAAACAATGAATACTTCTTTCATTTTTATAATTTATTTTAATTCTTTATTTTTATTTGTTTTTGCTAAGATCATAATTACAGCTCCAGCAAATTCTACAGCCCACCCCCATCTCAGTTTTACAATACCTGCAACAGCTTCCCTCCATGATTTAAAAGGAACAAAGTTGAAATATTCTACTGACTGAAGTTTAATAGCTATTAAGGTAAAACCAAATAATACCAGCAGTAAAAGGCTAAAAAACCTAACTATCTTAATATTATTATTAACAATACCAAAAAGTGCACAAGCTGAAAGAACCCAGCAGATGATAGCTAAATTATGGTCTACTTTCCAGTAATTCCAATTTCCTATAATCGGAATATGAACCAAAGGAAGAAAACTTCCTACAACTACCAATAATAATCCTAATAAC
>NZ_JALAHD010000179.1 GCF_022712095.1 Chryseobacterium sp.
ATGAAGTATCTTTTTATTTTATTGTTTATCAGCTCCAAAGCCTTCGCATGTGAAGTGTCATTTTCTTTAAAAAGGGAAAACGGCAGACCTATAAAAAATACCGTGATGGTTATTGCCAATCAAAAAATACATATAAGATCTGATGGGAACAGCGATTTAATCAATCTGGAAGAAGGAGAATATACTATTTCCATTTATGAAGGTGAGCAGTTAATAGACACGCAAAATATAGTGATCAGTTGTGAAACAAAACATTATTCATTGCTTATTCCAAAGGAGAAGACAAAACAACTGGAAGAAGTTGTCATCAGATCACAATCCATCAAACAGAAGCTGGAGAATTCTCCTTTCTCTGTTCAGGTTATTGACATGAAAGAAAAATATGATACAGCGGGGGATATCAGTAATCTTCTGAATAAGTCAACAGGAATAAAAATCAGGAACAACGGTAATCTGGGTTCATCAACACAAATCAACCTGGGTGGATTACAGGGTAAAGCGATCCGAATGTTTAAAGACGGAATTCCGATTGAGTTATTCGGACACGGCTTCAACATTGGGACAGTCCCCGCCAATATGCTGGAACGGATAGAGGTCTACAAAGGATCCATGCCCATATATCTGGCTTCTGATGCATTAGGAGGCGGAATAAATCTTGTAACACGTAATCCTAAATCGAATTTAGCGGAAATCTCTTATGAAATAGGTTCATTCAATACCCATCGTGCCACTGCCAATGTGTTTATTACCAATAAAAATAATCCTTCTTATTATTTTGGATTAAATACAGCCTACAATTATTCGAACAATAATTACAAAATCGATGCTCCTTTTGTAAACTCCGAAACCGGTCAGGAATACAGTAAAGAAGTAAAGCGTTTTCATGATGCTACAAGATCGTATTATGGAGAAATATTTGCCGGCACCCGGGATAAAAAATGGGCAGATGACCTAAGGCTATCTCTGATTTTTTCAGATTTCTATAAAGAGATTCAAAACGATAGTGAAATGGGTCAGGTCTACGGGGAGCCTTTCAGCAAAGAACGCAATTATGCCGCCATTTTGGTATATAAGAAGGGATTCTTTGATAATAAACTTACGATGTCTTCCACATTTAATTACGGCCGTTTTAACACAAAACTTATTGACACGGCAACGGTACGTTATAATTGGGATGGTGACATCATCCTCAGAAACCAGTCCATTGGTGAAATTAATAACGGAAGTAACCAGCGTTTGCATTACGACCTGTTTTCAACCCGAATTAATGCAACGTACGAGTTCACCGATCATCATTTTATAGAGTTTGGCGAGTTATTTTACCATCAGTACAGAAAAGGAAGTGATCCGCTGGGGGCCATCTCACCTGTTTATGATATTGATATTTTGGAAATTCCAGCGACCTATCAAAAGAATATAGCTGCACTGGCAGTTCGTTCACAATGGCTGGATAAAAAACTGGAAAGTATTATTGCCGTTAAGTATTATAACAGTAAAACAGAAGGTTTTACCACTGACAAATTCAATTTTGCATGGCAATCTTCCAAATCCAATAGCAGTTTAGGCTATTTAGCCGGCTTAAAATGGAACAATGATGATTATCTGCTAAAGCTTTCTTATGAGTATGCCATTCGTCTTCCGGATGAGCTGGAAATATTTGGTGACGGTGTGTTAATTAAAGAAAATCTTGATTTAAATCCGGAAAAAAGTCATAACATCAACCTGAATGGCCAGTATGCTTTCGGAAATAAAAAGAATAATGGAATTCTTGCGGCCAATCTTTTCTATCGAAGAGTTCAGGATGCTATTTTCTTACAGCCCGATATTCCCTACAGCCGGTATATTAACTTCTATGAAGTGGAAATTATGGGTGCCGAACTGGAAGCCAATTATAATCTTAAAAATTATGTGAATTTCGGTTTTAATGCAACATATCAGGATATACGCCGTGTTAAGGAAAGACCTGAATTCAGAATTTATGAAGGTTCACGGGTGCCCAACATCCCGTTTTTGTTTGGAAATGTCTTCCTGAACGGTACTCTTGATAATATTTTTAAAGAAAAAGATAAATTAAGCCTTAGATGGAACCTTAATTATGTACATCGTTTTTATCTTACCAATATACCCAAAAATCAGGAGCCTGGTCTTTTCGGTGATGCAGAGCAGGTGGAATCGGAATTAATTATTCCCAATGACGGAAGACTCGGACAGTTTTCCAATGATTTAGGGATTCATTATCAATTTTCAAACAAAAAAATAAATGCTTCATTCGAAGTACTCAATATCGGGAATGTCAAACTCTATGACAATTTCAATATTCAGAAGCCAGGGCGGTCTTTTCATTTTAAAATAGTTTATACAATTAATTAATTTTTAATAATCCAATATTATAATCATGAGAAAAACACCATTTAAATTTATCTTTACAACACTCTTATCATTCTTCTTATTGCTTTCGTGCGGTAATGATGATGATAGCAATACAGAATCCGGATTCGTCTCTGAAAATACGGATACCCTTCCTCAGGATGAAACATGGATCATTTTTAATGGAACAGAGAACTGGTCGGGTGGAATTTATGCATTAGGAAGTAATAAATCCCGGGAAATAGACCTGTCAACGGTGGCATTCTATCAATTGGGATATTCCGCCGGGGGACGGGTTATTAATAACGTTTTATATAAAAAAGATGGATCTCTTTCGAGCAATATTGGAGTTTCCAAATATAAACTCGAGTCAGGGAAGTTTTCTGCTGACGGTTTTTTAAGTACTCCTAATAATACTTATGAAACTAATTTCCTAGTGGTGAGTTCCTCGGAAGGCTATTATTGGGATCTGTCTGTAGGTGGTTTAAAGGTTCAGAAATTTAATCCTTCTACGATGCAGCGTACGGGTGAAATTGATTTTACTTCTTTATCTGACGGAACCAGTCCATACGAAGCTGCCGGTCAATTAATCCTGGCCAAGCGTGATAATAAATTATATGTAGATGTTCAGCATGGAACACGTACTACGGCATGGCAGGTAACTCCCAAAGAAGCAAAGGTAGAGATTGCTGTTTATGACCTGGCAACAAATACAATAGAAGGTGTTACACAATATGCAGGTCCCTCTAACTTAGGCCTGTTTGCAGATCATGTTTTATGGAGTATTGACGAAGTAACCAAAGATTTATATGTGGTTGCAATAGGTAATATGAGAACGCAGACCCCAGAATCGAAAATATTACGGATTAAGAACGGAGAAATGACATTTGATCCTAACTTCGAATTGAAAATTTCAGATTATCAATATCCAAGTGATTTCAACAGAATATTTGCTTATAACAATAAAATTTACACCACCATATCAAGCAGGGCAACATCCTATTATTCCGGTGGACAGCACGGTGTCACTTACAGACAGGATATATGGTACTGGACAGAAATCGATGTCAATACCAAAAAAGCAAAAAGGATAAATGATATGTTACCGGACAACTTCTATTCTTATCAGAATCCTTTTTACCATAAAGGCAAGATCTATTTCATATCTAATAATACGACAGAAAATTTTGCGGGAGCTTATGAGTATGATCCACTGACAGGCGGCGTGAAGGAAACCTTTCGATTGAAAGGAAGCGGAAGATTAATGGGCTTCAATATTATGACCAACTAATACACCGGATCATGGAGCTTTCAAAAAAGATAATGACCGGACTGAGCTATGTTTGCCGGGCTCTTTTAGCATACGTTTTTATTCCGCATGGATATGAAAAGCTGGCAGCCAGAATAAATCCCCATGAGTATATTGATTTCGGACTGAAGGGAGATTTCTTAGATTTCTATCTGATCTGGGAGCGTACAAATTTTATCTGGGTAATCGGAGTTGCCCAGTTAATTGGCGGTCTGCTGCTTATTTTCAGACGGACTTATTTCCTGGGAGCAATCTGGTTACTTCCCTTATCTGTAGGGATGTTCTGCACGCATGTATTCATAAGCCACGCGATGGATTTTTTATATTTTGATCTTATCGTCCTTATCCTGAACCTATATCTCATAGTAGAGAATTTTAAATTAATCAAAGAAGATTTATTGCGACCTCAGAAAACATTCATTTGAAAAAAATAATATCATGAAAGTTTTAAATATATTAAATAGTTCCTATAATCTCTTATTCAATCTTTTGATGCGGGAATGTAACAGTTGGTATTTCCTAAATATTATACCAAAGCATGATGAGCACTTGGCTCTTTACATGAAATCTTGTCAAACCCTTGATTTTGTGCGGTTCGATTTAAAAAATGATCATAGAATCCTTTATTTTCCAATTCATTACAAATCCCTGACGGGAATGCATGTTTTTGGAAACCATGTGGGAATCAGAACGGAAAGGTTTGGAAAAATAGAGATAATTACTATGGGTGAAGCTCTTATATTTCTAATGAAAGAGCAGTTTCCTGAGACCGCCACCCCTCAGTTTTATGCCACAATCGATCATGTAACGGATATTTATAATGAATTAATTGAAAAGCGGACCTTTAAGCTATTTTCGGACGTTGCCCCTATTCTATCTGATAAAAAGGCAAAAGAAAATAATGAGGTCGCTTTAAGTAATTTAGTCCATGAATATTCTACAAAGGAAGAATTAGCCGGGTTCCATCAGCTGCTATCAGATTATGCCGGCAATTCCAATACGGATATCGGTAAGGCTGCCATTCTGTGGTTAAAAAGTTATACCGATTGTCTATTGCAAAGTGTTGTCAATAAATATACGGAAGAGGGCATAATCACGGCCCCCAATTTATTAAATACAATAATAACAACCGACCAGGAAGGTTTGCCGGCACATCTGTCCTTTTCCAATAGCAATTATATTTTAAAAAATGACCTGCCGGAATATTTCAATATCAGGAAAATTGAAAATTTCTTACAGACTCAGCTTCTTACCCACAACTTATTTCCTGTAATCCGCGCTTTAGGATTATCAGGGATAAATACCGAAGCGAAGCTGTTAGAAGAAGTTTCTCATTCTATGCTGGCATTTTATAATCTATATTCTGAAAACAAAAATTTTATCTTCCATTCTACAGTTTTTGTTGATTTCTTTTTACCTTCTATCTTTTCAATACACGACACAGAGCACATTCACAGTCAGGCTAATCAGCATAATCATTTGATTAACAGCAAATATTATTCTGATAAACTTATAAAACCTGAAAAGGGTGAATTAGTCCACAAGCGTTATTTTGAAAACAGCGTCATGGAAATAGGTATTCGTGCTTTCGACATTGATACAGACCTGGATATTCTTTACGAGTGGGTCAATAAGGACTATGCTAAAAAATTCTGGGAAATGGACGGTCCTATTGAAGAGCTGGAAGAAGCCTACATTAAGCTCTTAGGTGTTGATTATTCACATCCGTATATTGGAACATTGAACGGTGAGCCTATTTTTACTTTAGAGCTTTATTGGGCTGTTAAGGATGAAGTCGGTAAGTACTACCCTTTCCATCCCGGAGATTATGGTTTCCATATGTTAATTGCACCTGCCAAGAAGAAGATCAATAATTTCTCTTATTACGCGCTTACGATGTGTATGGAACATTTCTTTTCTCATTCTCAGGTACACAGAATGATTGGTGAGGCTTCTGTAGATCATGCAGGAACCCATAATCTAATTACTAAGGTCGGATGTGAATTCAGCAAAGCTCTTACACTTCCTTATAAAACATCTAATCTTACTTTTTTGAACAGGGAAATGTATAAAGATGCTGTACAGGACATTTTAGATACATCCTGTTCTGAAATTTATCTTAAAGTCTAATTATTTACTTACAAAAAAACAATTATGAATAATAACATATATGATGTAATCGGAATAGGAATTGGCCCTTTCAATCTGGGAATGGCTGCTTTATCGGATCAAATACCATTAAAAACATTATTTTTTGATCAGTCACCTTCCTTCGACTGGCACAGAGGACTAATGATAGACGGCTGTACTTTACAGGTCCCCTATATCGCTGATCTTGTAACTTCTGTGGAACCCACCAATAAATTCAGCTACCTGAATTACCTTGCTGCCAGCAACCGGCTGTTTAAGTTCTGTATCAGAGAAACATTTTACATCACACGGACCGATTATAATAATTACTGTAAATGGGTTGCTTCACAACTACCACAATTGAGATTCAGCCATCGGATAAAAAGTACAGAATATACATCCAAACATAACGGGATCTATGAGGTTACAGTTCATGACCTGATTAACAAAACCACTAAATTTTATCATACACGGAGGCTGATCGTGGGTACAGGAACAGTTCCTTCGGTACCAGACTTCACAAAAGAGCTTACAAAGGAGCGTGTTTTTCATTCTTCCCAATACACCTACAGAAAAAAATATATCAAGCCGGGAAGCACCATTTCCGTCATTGGTTCAGGCCAAAGTGCTGCCGAAATTTTTCATGATCTGTTAAGGTCTATGGAAGAAAAACATTTCAAAATTAATTGGCTGACTGAAGCTGAACGTTTTTTCCCGATGGAAAGTTCCAAGTTAACATTTGAACATACTTCTCCTGATTATCTATCCTATTTTCATTCATTGGCTGAAAGGAAACGTCATCAGATCGTAAATAACCAGGATGCTTTATATAAGGGGATTAATCAGGATTTAATTGACACGATCTATGATGAGCTATACCATATGGAGCTTCATAGTGATTCCCCTTTACCTATACGTATTCTGCCAAACACACGTCTGGAAGCTTTGACGGGTGATAAATTTTCCGGTTTTGAAATGGATCTTTTCCACAAAATGCTTGAAAAGCCTTATCAGCTTCACTCCGATTATATCATACTGGCAACCGGTTATAAGCATCAGGAACCTGATTTTCTTCACGGGATCAATCATCTGATTAACCGTGACTGTTTCGGTCAATTAAAAGCCGACACCACTTATAACATCAATAAAACAGGGAAAAACCTTTATATCCTTAATGCGGAATTAGCATCACACGGAATTCTGACTTCCGACTTAGGAATGGGACCGTATCGTAATGCCATGATATTAAATGATATTTTAGGATATGAACATTTTAATTTAGAAAGGAAAATAGCTTTTCAGGATTTTGGGATTCCAAAAGAATTTGATCTTGTTCCTGAATTACTTGAGTCACAATATTCAACAACGAATGGATAATATGGTACAAAAACAAAGGTTCATAGCAATTGATATTATTAAAACCATTGCTGTATTTATCATGATTCTATTACATGTGCTTATTATGTACGGCTCTGAATCAACGATTTACAATAATTTCAGTAAATGGTTATTATTCATCATAGAAGGTTTGGGAGCACCTGTTTTCATTTTTAGTATGGGGGCATCTATATTATTATCCGGAAAAAAAACGGCAAATCAGATTCTAAAGCGGGGTGCACAATTATTCGTTATGGGATATATTCTGAATCTTTTAAAATTTTATCCAACAATAAAAATACTTCAGGTTTTTCCTGAAGCTCTTTTTAAAGAGACCCATCGTGTTAATGATACCGAAGGACTTATTGGTTTTTTGCTACTTGGTGATATCTTACAGTTTGCTGCAATCGCTTATATAATATGTTCTTTCATCAAACCATATATTCTCCGTGCTCCATATTTAGGAGCTATCTTAAGTGTTGCTATTTTCATTATTGCACCATTATTATACGATATCGGAAGTTCCAATTATCTCTTGAATTTTATCTACGGAAAAAACTTTCAGGTATATTTCCCTTTACTCCCCTGGATCGGATTTGCTTTTCTCGGGCTTTTAATAGGTTGTCAGATCAATATATCCCAGCATAGAAATGAGCTTCCTAAGCTGTTCCTATCCTTATCTTTCATTGGAATAATCTTATTATTTTTTGGCTGGCGATCCATTAATTATAGTTTAACTCAATATTTTTCTACAGATTATTATCATAGGCCTGGCGGAGTGTTGATGATGTACTGTGGGGAGTTATTATTACTTTTTTCTATTGCTTATTTTGCTTCCCAAAAACTATCATACTCAGCAATACTGTTTTTAAAATTTTGCAGTAATAATGTTACTTCTATTTACATTATTCAATGGATCCTTGTTTGCTGGGGGTGGTATTTTTTTGCCTATGGCTCACAACCGTGGAATGTTATAATACTGATATTTTTAACCATTTCAGCCATTACCTTCGGGCTTACCTATTTCAAGGAAGTTTTTAATTATAATTAACAACCTAATATCATGAGTGGAGAACATTTCAAACTTATAGAACTGTCTTTATATGTAAACAGAAAAGAATATATTACCCCTCATTATATCAGGGTTTATTTATATGGAGATGGACTACAAACGGTACAGGATAATACTACAGTTGGGGTAAACAACAAAATCCTAATCCCGCCTAAAGGTGCAGATAAAATCTATTTTCCTAAAATAGATTCTAAAAAAATGCAGTGGATTTATCCCCCGGAAGAGGTACGCCCTACAATCCGTACTTATACTCATAGAGGAGTGAACGCCAAAAGAAAAGAATTATGGATTGACTTTGTTTCCCATGGTGATGAAGGTCCGGCATCAGCATGGGCCATTAATGCAAAAAAGGGAGATTTATTAGGTGTTTTAATGTCCAATGAAAAAACAGAATTATATAAAACGGTACAAAATTACGTTTTCGTAGGTGATGCTACAGCAATTCCTGTTATAGGAAGTATTTTAGAGGAGCTTCCTATATCGGCAAAGGGAGTTTGTATCATTGAGGTTTTTGATGAAAATGATAAACAAAACTTATTTACAAAGGCATCGATTGAACTGATCTGGATTTATAATACCCATCCTCAAATGGGAAGCGAATTGGCCAATTGGTTAAAGAAATTACCACTACCCGAAGAAGACCGCTTCGCCTATATTGCAGCTGAATTCACTACTGTAAAAAATATTCGCCAGTATCTCCGAAAAGAAAGATTATGGAATAGAGATGAGGTGAGTGCTTATTCTCATTGGAAATCCGGTATTTCAGAAGATAGATCCGAAGCAGAAAGAAGAAAAGAGAATGAACCTCAATAAAATTTCTGAAAAGATTTTTAAAACGTAATTTTATAAGTTCCGGTAGAAGACGTACTTGCTTTTTCGGCTTTTACATATTGTTTTACCCACGAAATCGATGTAGAAGCTACACATGGATCAGAAATACCTCCGGATCTTCTTGCCGAAACTACATTTCCTGCTTTATCAACCGTGTAAGCAATACTAATAGATCCGCTTGCGGTACATTTATGAGAAGGTTGAGCTCCTCCTCGTCCCATTGTTCCGGGAATAAAGCCTACCAATTTTCTGTCTATACCTACTTTACTGTCACCATTTCCGTCTCCGCCTAAAGGATCACCGGCGTTGCCTATCCCTGTTCCGGTACCCTGACTTCCTGCCTTACTACCTCTTCCTTTGATCAAATTACCAATTGCAGCATTACCTTTTCCGTCTCCACTTCCTGTTTTTGCATTTCCTGTAGCAGCAGTGCTTTTTTTGGTTGTTTTCGCCGCGGTAGTTCCTGAAGTTGCTTTTTTATTACTTTTCGTTTCCTCCTTTTTAGGAGCTGTAACTTTGGTATTATTACCGGTAATAATTTTTTCCTTAGCTTCTGATTTTTTAGTCTCAGGTTTTGGATCCGGTTTTACTACCGTTTTTGTTTCCGGAACTTCGGCCTCTACAGGGTCAGGAGCCACCTCTTCTGTCTGAGCAGCAAGGCTGCCTTCCTGCTCTGCCGGTTCTTCTATACCGTTCCCGTTTCTGTTATCTCCAAAATTAACAAGCATCGTTGTAACCAATTCAGGCTCGGTTTCCTGTGTCGGTTTTAATTTATAAAGGAAAACAAAAAGCAGAATAGCAGACCAAATAAGAATAGAAAGTATTCCACTCTTTACCTTGTCCTTATATTCTTCCTGCTTATTGGCTGTATATCCTCGCATCACTAAAATTCTTCAGCTTAAATTTATTTATCCTTAACGGTGGCTATCGCAATATTGAATTTATATTTTTCTGCAATCTCCATTACGAAAACCACATCTTTATGCATCGTATTTTCATCTGCTCTTATAGTAAAAGACTGACTCGACTTACTTTTAAGATCATTCACAACGGTTTGTTCCAGTTGTTCTCTGCTCACCGGTAAATCATCCACATAATAAGACCCGTCAGGTTTTATACTTACAGTTAATGGATTCGGTATATTATCATCTGTACTTGCTGTCTTCGGTAAATTGACATCAATTGCACTCTGATTCGCAGCAGAAGAAGTAATCATAAAAAATATCAACAACAGCAATATAACATCTGTCATTGCTGCCAAACTAAATTCAGGGTTAGCTTTATTTCTTCTGTGAATTTTCATTAGAAATAATTTATAATGGTTTGTTGATAATATCTAAAAATTCACCTGATATATTCTGTGCCTTTAATACAAACTTATCAATTCTTGTAAGAAGAATATTATAAAAGAAGTTGGCCGGAATTGCAACGGCCAAACCTACCGCAGTTTGTCCTAATGCCGTATAGATACCTTCTGAAAGAGTCTTGGGCGAGAATGAGCCGGTAGCATGAGATAGATTAAAGAAAGCAATAATCATCCCAATAACCGTTCCTAAAAGCCCCAACATCGGAGCTATACTCGGTACAACAGCCAAAAGATTGAGGTTTTTCTCCATATTGGCTACTTCTACCTGTGCCTGAGATTCCATAGCGCTTACAATATCAGAAACAGGGCGTCCCAGCCTTGAGATTCCCTTTTCCAGAATTCTTCCTTCCGGTGAGTTCTGGGTTTTACAGTAATCTGCTGCCGCTTCGATTTTTCCTTCCCTAATGAAATCCTCAATATTATCCATAAAATTGGAATCAGTTTTTGAGGTAAGCCTTTTGATAAAGAAAAAGCGCTCAAAGAAAAGGTATACAGAGAATATTCCCAAGAGTATTACCGTTACCATTACTATTTTGGCAAAGGCTCCCCCGTGAAACATTATTTTCCAGAATGAAAACTCTAAATCATCTGCAGCTATTGCAGGAGTGGTAATTTGTGCGAACAAAATTTGCGTAAGTTCCGTTAACAGCATTATTTGAATATTATAATGGTTTTAAATGACAAAAATAAAGTAATATTATCAATTGATATCTTAAAAATTGCTTAAAAACAACTTAAATATTTGTTATTTATATATAAACGACAAATTCCTTTCCAAAATCTGTTGAAAAGAAATCATATTGTAACGATAAATTCTAAGAAAAGCTAGTCTTCGTCTACTTCAATATCATCCTGCTTAAATTCACATTTAAGTCTGAATGGGATTGGAGTACCCGAACCTGTATAAAAATCATCAATGGATCCTTTCCAGATCACCTGCAGCTCTCCTTCTTCATTCTTTTCAAATAAAAGCTCATTATCATATAGATAAGCTTCTTCATCATCAAAAAGATCTACTTCGGTGAAAGTTTCCTCTTCAGAGTCATTAATGTTAATTATTTTTCCTTCAAGTTCCGCCGCTTCTATAGGAAAATCAAATATTTCCAATGAGAGCTGGGGAAAATTGTATTGTAAAGAATCATCATCTACATGATCTAAACTATCATCTGTAATAATTTCTACCTCCAGAAAGTGTTGTTTGTTGCTGTAAACTGCTTTGCAATAACTGTTTCGTATATTGTATTTTAGCGTTTCGTCCGGATGGTAAATTTTTAAAATCCCTTTCATTTTTTCCTAAAAAAAGAAGTGTAATAATGTGAGTGTTAAACGTTTTCAACAAAGATAAAAAATTGTGTGAATG
Organism: Chryseobacterium sp.; assembly: GCF_022712095.1. Taxonomy (GTDB): domain Bacteria; phylum Bacteroidota; class Bacteroidia; order Flavobacteriales; family Weeksellaceae; genus Chryseobacterium. Next base: position 11,813 of record NZ_JALAHD010000179.1, read on the forward strand.
TGAAAAATATTTTGAAAAAATAATTTTAAAATCAGTTATGCAGATAATTGGTTTATGAATAATACTTAATTTTGTTATTCCAAAGATTCTGAAAATGAAAAATATTTTATCGAAAAGTATAATTGCCCTTAGTTTGGCTCTCAGCCTGCTTTCATGTAAGAAAACTGATTCACCTCTTACTAAAATAACTCCTACTAATCTGGATTCTATTGCTGCCAACTATTATGAGCAATATTTAAAACTATATCCCTTAGAAGCTACTTCACAGGGGGACACCAGATATAATGACCAATTAGCAATCAATATCGATAAAGATTTCATTTCAGGAGAAATTGCATTTTATAATTCTGTTCAAAAGCAGCTTGATCAGGTAGATTATAAGAACCTGTCTGATGATAATAAAGTTGTATATAATGTTTTAGATTATACGCTGAAAGATAAAATTGAAGCTTATGCTTACCACCCGGAATACATTCCTTTCACTCAATTTTCCGGATTGCCGTTGACTTTTCCACTATTTGGAAGTGGAGAGGGAAGTCAGCCATTCAACACGGAAAAGGACTATGCGGATTGGCTTAAAAGAATGGAAAAGTTCCCGGAATGGATGGAAACGGCTCAGGAAAACTTCAGGGAAGGAATCAGCAATAAAATCGTTCTTCCAAAAAAACTGGTGATTAAAATGATTCCTCAAATGAAAGCTGAGGAAATAACAAGCCCGGATATGGAAAAAAATATTTTTTACGGACCCATCAGAAAATTTCCTAAAGACTTTACAGAGGCTCAAAAAAATAAATATACTACCCTTTATAAAGATGCCATCATTAAAAAAATAATTCCTGCTTACACTCAAATGGGGAAATTCCTGGAAACAGAATACTTTCCTAAAGCTAGGGAAACAGATGGGTACAACAGCCTGCCGAAAGGTGATGATATCTATCGATATTATGTGAAAAGCTGGACTACAACCAACAGTTCCCCCGAAGAGATCAACAAAGTAGGCCTTCAACAAGTTGCCATGCTCCGTGAAGAGATGGAAAAGGTAAAGCAACAAGTAGGTTTTACAGGAACTTTAGAAGAGTTTATAAGCTTCGTTAAAACAGATCCTAAAGCTATGCCTTATAAAACTTCTAAGGAGGTTCTGGGTGCTTTTAACGGTATTTTGACCAAGATCACTCCAAAATTGGAGACAATGTTCAGCGTAACACCCACCACAAAATTTGAAATCCGACAAACTGAAAAATTCAGAGAAGCCAGTGCCAGTGCCGAATACATTCAGGGAACTCCAGATGGAAAGAGACCAGGAATTTTCTATGTTCCACTTCCCGACCCTTCTAAATTCAACGTCACTTCAGGAATGGAATCTTTATTTCTTCATGAGGCCATTCCAGGACACCATTATCAGGTTTCCCTGCAGCAGGAAAATACAAAACTCCCTAAATTCATGAGATTCGGATGGTTAGGAGCTTATGGTGAAGGATGGGCCCATTATTGTGAAACATTAGGACCTGAATTTGGACTGTATACCGATCCTTACCAGAAAATGGGCTACCTAAGTGACCAGATGCTAAGAGCTGTAAGATTAGTAGTAGATACAGGTCTACACACAGGAAAAATGACAAGAGAAGAAGCTATTCAGTATTTCCTAAATAATATTTCTTATGATGAAGGGGGAGCAACCGCTGAAGTGGAAAGATATATGGCTATGCCGGGGCAGGCATTAGGATATAAAATAGGTGCATTAAGAATCCGTGAACTTAGAGATAAGTATCAGAAACAGCTTGGATCTAAATTTAGCCTTGCTGCTTTTCATGATGAAGTTTTAAGCCAGGGATGTCTTCCTTTGGATGTTCTTAACCGGAAAATGGAACTTTGGGCGAAGAAGGTGAAATAAACTTTCATAAAATATAAACTACTGATGAAAGGAATGATTTTTTTTCTTATTAATTTCCGGTTTTCTCTCTTTTGTAAATTGTCAGAATCTAAATAAGAAACCTAATAAGATTGATTCCTTAAATACTTCTGAAGGTCTCCAAAGGTTTCTCAATGATAACGAAATTGATTATTCCCTGACGCTTAATGAAGAGTTAAAATATGATGGATATTGTAAAATTACGGCTGACAGCTTGAATATTAAAACAAACTGGGAGAAATCAGATTTTGATAATAACGGCTTAACAGACATTCTAATTACGGGAAATACTTCAGAAGGACCTCAAACAATTTGTGTTCTGGATATGGGAGATCGTTTTGAACTGAAAAAGATCAGTCAGGGGGAATTGTATGAAGCTTGTTCATTTCCAGCAATTGTAGAAAGCAACAAAATAGTGTATTACAGAAATAAAATTCAGGGCAGATACGGCTCCTTGTTTACTAAAGAAACACTTATTTATAGAAACGGAGAATTTATTGAAAATAACGATATCCTTAAAAAACATCATATCTTAGAAATAAAATTAAGATGCAGTGGAGGATATGGTCCTAATGATGATTTAGATGTAGAAATCATATCAAATCGAGATATGATGTACACAATTACAGGTCGTGATAGAACAACCTATTATAATTCAAAACTCTCTCAGGAAAAATTCAAGGAAGTAATTGATTTATTAAACTATATTGATTTTGAAAATCTTGCAGATGAATATGAAGTTGGGTATTCTGATGCCTCAACTAACAGATTGGAGATAACGTACGATAATATGAAAGTAAAAAAGATCAGTGATTATGGAGGAATGGGAACAAGGGGATTGAGACAGTTTTATGATTTACTTTTTAGTTTAAAATAGTTAAGGGGAGAGAAGATATGGGGTGTGGTTGTATCTAACTACCCCGTCTTTTTGTTTCACAAAAATCCACCCCTTCCTAGAAGGGGAACTTGGATTCTTTTTTATTTTTTGTCATCATTATTTTACGATGAGATAGAAAGGGCTACTTTTTTGAGATAGTGCTCGTTTTACTTCTCAAATAGCATTTTAGTAATAAAGTCTTTATCTCCTTTTCCTCTTGCAGGTGAATATTCTCTTCCATAGAAAATAATTTGTAAATGGAGTTTATTCCATACATCTTCATGGAAGATATTTTTAGCATCTTTTTCTGTTTCCACAACATTTTTACCTGAAGTAAGCTTCCACTGTGTCATCAGCCTGTGAATATGTGTATCTACAGGAAAAGCAGGAAATCCAAAGCCCTGGCTCATTACAACAGAAGCCGTCTTATGTCCTACACCAGGCAATGCTTCAAGCTCTTCATATGTTTGGGGAACAATTCCATTATGTCTTTCCAATAAAAGCTCTGCCATTCTTTTAAGATTTTTGGCTTTTGTATTGGAAAGTCCGATTTCTTTGATAAGTTCTTTAATTTCTGCTACTTCGAGCTTAGCCATTTTTTCAGGTGTACCAGCTACTTTGAAAAGATTAGGAGTTACTTCATTTACCTTTTTATCAGTAGTCTGAGCCGAAAGTGCAACGGCAACCATCAGCGTATAAGGATCTGTATGTGCTAAAGGAATGGGAACTTCAGGGTAGAGTTTTTCCAATTCAGTCTGAACTAATTCCGCTCTTTGCTTTTTTGTCATTTAACCATTAAATTTGAACAAAATTAAGCATTATGTTGAAAATCGGAGACACATTACCGGAATTTGAAGGTATTAACCAGGATGGTACAAGTATAAAGTCATCAGATTTCTTAGGAAAAAAATTAGTGATTTTCTTTTATCCACAGGCTAATACTCCCACCTGTACAGTGGAAGCCTGTAATCTAAGCGATAATTATTCTCGATTGAAAAAAGCCGGATTTCAGCTATTGGGAATAAGTGGAGATTCTATAAAAAAACAGAAAAACTTTCATAGCAAATTTAATTTTCCTTATGATCTTGTTGCGGATGAAAACCGTGATATCATTGAAAAATTTGGAGTTTGGCAGGAAAAAAAGACTTTCGGAAAAACTTATATGGGAATTGTAAGAACCACATTCCTTTTTGATGAAAAAGGAATCTGTACAAGAGTTATTGAGAAAGTAACATCGAAAACTGCTGCTGAACAAATATTAGAAGGATAAAAGCTTTTATTCTGTTTCAAAATACATTAACTCTTCTTCGTCATCAGGAAGAGTTATATTTTTCTGGTATTTCAGCCCTAACTTTTGAATTAGATTTTGAGAAGAGGTATTATCCTTTGTGGTAATCGCTGATATTTTCTTTAAACCAAAACTTTCCATTCCCAAAGTTTTTATTCTCTTTGCTGCTTCATAGGCAAATCCTTTTCCTTCAAATTCGTCAAGCAGTGAAAAGCCTATATCAACTATATCAAGTCCTTCTCTTTCAAAAATACCCACTGCGCCAATCTTCTCATTTGTTTCTTTAAGGGTCATCAAGTAATTGCCAAATCCCAATTTTTCAAACTGGGGAAGAAATCTTTCTTTAATATATTTTTCGGCATCCAAAACTGAGCGTAAATTACGATCTCCGATATATTGAATAAATTTTGGACGGTTGTATAATTCAAAAATAAAAGGTGCATCATCCACAGACATTGGACACAAAAGCAATCTTTCTGTTTCGAAACAGTTATCTTCGTTGGGTTGTTTTCTTTGGTTCCTCTTTAGGCTCCTCATTTTTCTCAATTTTAAGTAACCGTGGATTATTCTTGCATTTCTTATTATACAGTTCTATATAAGTTCCATTATCTTTTATATCGGTGATTTTCCCCGTAGATTTATTAACCGTTAAAGTATAATGTTTCTTTTGATATGGACATTCCTTAGAAGTAAGCTTACCCAAATCCAAATAATAGTTAGTTTTATCTTCGTAATAATTCCCTGCTACATCTTTAAACTGCTCATCAATTACATATCCTTCCTCAATTGTAGCCATAATAGCAGCTTCTTCAACATTATCTATTCTTCCTACAAAAGCTTTTAACCCTTCTAAATCCGTTATATAATTAATCTTACCTCCCGAAGAGTAAACGATATAATAGAATGTATCTTCACTAGGAAAGAGATCAAATCCTGAAAACTGCGGCGTATAATCTTTTTTAGTTCCATATACTTTGAGTTCCTGATCTTTTCCATATTCATTATAGACCAATATCCAAAAATCAGTTTTTATATTCGGCTCTATTTTAGCGAGCACAGTATGTGTATTCACAAATTTTGTTTTGTTCTGCGCATACCCCAACATTCCTATTAAAAGAAATGACAACAAAACTATTTTATTGATAGCTCTTTCCATAATTTCATAAGTCTAGCAGAAAATATACCAAAGAAGTTTATATGAATTTATCTCCTTTTTTAAGGTTTTTCAGGTCCAGGACATAATCTTTGATCAGCTGATCATTTTCTCTCGGACAAATCAAAAGAACCTTATCCGTGTCTACCACTATATAATCTTTTAGTCCGTCTATAACAACCGCTTTATTATTATTCTTGATCTGGATGATATTTCCGGTTGAATTATAAGTCAGCATATGTTTTAATTTTCCTGTATTGCTATTTTCATCTTTTTCAGTATTTTCATAAACTGAAGTCCAGGTCCCCAGGTCACTCCACCCTAAATCGGCAGGAATTACATATACATTTTTAGCTTTCTCCAGAATCCCGTTATCAATAGAAATTTTCTGCACTTTAGGATAAATGGTCTCAATACAATTTTCCTCTTTTTCTGAATTATATTCACAGGCCATAAACTGCTGGGTCATTTCCGGCAAATACATTTCAAAAGCATGATGAATACTCTTCACATTCCAGATAAATATTCCTGCATTCCACAAAAAGTCCCCACTTTCCAGGAAATTCTGTGCGATTTCCAGGATTGGCTTTTCTGTAAATGTTTTAACTTTAAAATAATCAGATCCTTTTTTCTCCACAAACTGAATATATCCGTAACCAGTATCAGGTCTTGTAGGAGTAATTCCTAATGTAAGGAGATAGTCATTTTTTGAAGCAAGCTCAAAGGCCAGTTCTACTTTTTCTAAAAAGGTTTGTTCTTTAAGAATAAGATGGTCAGCAGGTAAAACGATCATAGTAGCTTCAGGATCAATTTCAGCTATTTTATTAGCCATGTACATATTACATGCTGCTGTATTTTTGATCATAGGCTCTCCTACTATATTTCCTTCAGGCAGTTCTGGTAATTGCTGGTGAGAAAGAGCAACATATTCCTTATTGGTAATTACAAAAATATTTTCTTTAGGAACCACTTTACTGATCCTGTCATAAGTTTGCTGAACCATTGTTCTTCCTACCCCTAAAATATCCTGAAACTGCTTAGGGAACTTCTGTGTACTCATAGGCCAGAACCGGCTACCGATTCCTCCAGCCATTATCACACAGTATTTATCTGATTTTGACATTCTTAACTACATTTTTCAATTCTTGCTAAGGGTTTGAAGGAATACTTTCTCCCAGTAGCCAAATTAAGGCAAAGATAGTTTTTTTTAATGAGACCCTCTAACAAATACCTCTCGTTGCGGTACATAAAACAATCCCCGCTTTTCAACTCTTCTATAAATACAAAACTATCATTATCACCTTTAACATGAAAATATTTCACCAAATCCGGGCTTGCCATGAAATTCGCCTTAGGAGATCTTGAAAATCTGATAATAATAGGTCTCAGGTCTTCTTCATATATATCCAAACTTTCAAGAAGCATAGACCGGAAAGTAGATTTCCATTCGTGTCCATGAGGAGATATCCTTCTTCCATATTTCTCAAAAGCAATTAAATGGGCTAACTCATGGGTGAGGACAAAGAAAAACAGTTGAGGAGACAATGTAGAATTAATCGTGATCTCATGAGAATTGTCCGGCATTTTTCTATAATCACCCAATTTTGAGTTTCGGTCTCGTGTAATTTTTATATGAATATAAAAGTCTGAAAACCAAACTTTTAAATACTTCAATGTGTTTTGTGGCAAATATTTTTCTAATGACTGAACTGACATTTTACAAACTTAGTGGAATTCCCGCATAGAAATTCAACAATTTAAGGCTAAAAAGATAATTAAATTTTGCCTGAGCTACAGAACCTGCAGCATTGGCATAATTATTTCTGGCAATATTAAGGTCAAAAATGGTGGTTCTACCCGCAGCATAGCTCTTATCCGCAAAATCCAAAGACAATTTAGAACTTTTAGCAGCTTCTACAGCGGCTAAATACGCTTCATAGTTAGCATCTACATCAAATTGAGCTTTCTGTACACTTTCTCTTACAGATTGCTTTTGCTGGTCGAAGGTATTTTTAGCGATACTTTCATTGATTTTAGACTGCTCTACCTGCAGCTTGGTGATTCCCTTATTAAAAATGGGAACATTTAAAGAAACCCCGATATTCTGTCCAAAGTTATCTTTATATTGTTGGAAAAAATTTCTTTCATAGGCTATATTACCAAATTCATCTACTCCTGTAATATTCGTATTTAGACGGTTATTATAAAAACTCCCGACCCCAGCACTCGCAGTAATTGTAGGCCAAAAAGATGTTTTAGCAACCTCTGTCTGCGCTTCGGCAGATCTTATTCTGCTTTCGGCAGCTTTTATCTGAGGTTGTGTTTCATAAGCTGTAGTCAGTACCTCATCTACGGATCTGAGTTCCGGAGTCAGTTCATCCGGAATATTAACATCTTCTACATCAAAATTTTTATAGTCTGGCAGCTGTAAAAGTTGAGCCAATGAAAATAAACTTCTTGAAGTATTAATTTCAGCCGTTTTTAAATTCTGTTTCTCTCTTGCCAATGCCGCTTCAGCTTCAGCCAGAACTGTCTGTGCAGTCGTTCCAACGTCTGTAGTAATTTTGGATCTGTCGTATTGTTTTTGAGCATTTTCAACTGCACTTCGTGAAATTTTTACAATTTCCTTATTCAAAAGCGTATTTAAATACTCCTGTGCAATTTGTAAGGATATATTATTTCTAACCGTTTCTATATCGTATTGGCTAGCTTCAACATCGTATTCAGTTTTTCTGATAGTTTTCTCTAATCTCCCGTTATTATAGACAAGAATATTGGCAGACAAATTAGAACTATTACTAAAGTTATCATTTCTAACACTTGTATTCACATATAATGTCTGTCCAAAACTTGCGCTATTGGACATACTTCCTGATACAGAAGGCAAGTATTCTCTTTTGGCTATTTTCAGGTTAGCATCCTGAACTTGTTTTGAATATTGATTCTGAATAACCTGAAGATTATGCTCTACTGCATAGTCAACACATTCCCGCAAAGACCATTTTTTTTGGGCATTCAATCCCATACAAGTTATTCCAAAAACAAAAATCCAAACTTTTTTCATATTAAGCTTTTCAGAATTAGACGAACCAAAAATAAAAACGTTACAGTTTTTAAAATTAATGTTTCATTTTAGTAAAACTTTTGGGAATTTTGCACTATGACAAATGAACAATATCAGGAAGCGATAGAGTGGCTTTTTATACAGGCTCCCAATTATCAGATTGAAGGACAAAAGGCCTACAAACCCGGACTGGACAATATAATAAAGCTTTGCGATTTCTTTGGAAATCCTCAGCAAAAAATCCAATGTATCCATATCGGAGGAACAAACGGCAAAGGGTCTTCCAGCAATATGCTTGCCTCTGTTCTTCAGGAAGCAGGATATAAAGTAGGGTTATATAACTCTCCCCATCTGATCGATTTTACAGAGCGTATCAAAGTGAATGGCAAAAATTGCGATAAAGAATTCGTTTTTAATTTTATCCAAAAACTTAAAACCCTCCCTAAAGAAATCCGCCCTTCTTTTTTCGAATTCACCACCATAATGGCTTTTGAATATTTTTATGATCAAAAGGTGGATTTTGCAATTATTGAAGTAGGCCTGGGAGGAAGGCTAGACTCTACCAATATTATCAAACCTTTAGTTTCGGCAATTACCAATGTTCAGCTTGATCATCAAAATATCCTGGGAGATACCATTGAAGAAATAGCTTACGAAAAGGCAGGCATTATAAAAGCCAATATTCCTGTTGTTTCCGGAGATGAAAATGATACCGTAAAAAATATCCTCCAACAAAAAGCGGCACAGGAAAATGCGGATTTCATAGATGCTGCTCTATTAAAAACAGAGCTTACATCAGATTTAAAAGGTATTTATCAGCAAAAAAATATCAGAGTAGTTGCAGCACTTATTGAAGAACTCCGAAAACTGAATATCAGAATTAATGATAAAGATATAGAAAATGGGCTATTGAAAGTTCATGAAAATACAGGGTTCATCGGACGGTGGTTTGAGTTTTCAAAAAACCCTTTAACCATATGTGACACAGCACATAACCAAGCCGGATTAGAATATGTATTTTCCCAATTAAACAGCATACATCTTCACAAACATATTATCCTTGGGTTCGTCAATGATAAAAAGATTGATGAAGTGATGCAATTGTTACCTGAAAATTCAGAGTTTTATTTTGCTAAGCCCGCCATACACAGGGGCAGACACCCAAAAGAATATGAAGATTTATTGATTCAGGCTGGGATAACTTACAAACTCTTTGATTCTGTTCAGGAAGCGTATCTTTCTGCAAAAGAGAAATGTACGACAGATGAAATGATTTTTATCGGTGGCAGCAACTTTGTTGTAGGAGAATTTTTAGAAAAAAATTTGCAGATTTCTTAAGAAGTTGTATATTTGCACCACTCTAAACGAGAAAATCTCCAAAGAGGGTTCTTAGCTCAGTTGGTTCAGAGCATCTGGTTTACACCCAGAGGGTCGGGGGTTCGAATCCCTCAGGACCCACAAAAGATCTCTCAGAAATCTGGGAGATTTTTTTATTTAAGCCAATTTTCTTTTTTTATCATTTCACTCACCTCAACATAGAAGGCGATACTCCAAACTGTTTTCTAAATGCATGAGAAAAATGAGACAGATCTTCAAAACCCACCTCTACATAAACATCCGAAGGCTTCTCCCCTTTTTCCTTAATCAGATAATAAGCTTCCTTTAAACGATGCTGTGTCAGCCAGCGGCTCGGAGTCGTATGAAAGACTTTCTCAAAATCCCGCTTAAAAGTACTGAGACTTCTTCCCGTCAGATAAGCAAAACGATTAAGCTGCACATTAAATCGAAAGTTTTTCAGCATAAAAGATTCAATATCAATCTTTCCGGGATCACTGAAATCAAATAATACATTTTTTAATTCCGGATTCAGTTTCAACATGATTTGTACTGCTTCTCTGACTTTTGTTTCCATTAATACACTTTGTTCTTCTTCCGAAAGCTGAAGGTAAACAAAAAGAGAATCTACAAAACTTTGATATAAAGGATGCGGATCTATTGTGATTAGCGTATCCGGTATTCCAGTTGTTTTCTCTGCTTTCAGATTAAGCTCTTTACTTAATTTCTGCAGCATTTCCTGGTCAAGGTATATCGAGATAATTTTAAATTCTCCATTTTCAGGCGGTTTTTTTTCAAATTTTGCAAGCCTGTTTTTTCTGCATAAACGAAAATCTCCTTCTTTTGACAGATAAGTTTTCTTCCCATCACTTAATGTTAGTGTACCTGCCATCTGGAAACTGAACACATGTTCATGAATAAATTGTTCTCCTTCTCTGCTGCGTGTAAAATAGCAGGTTTCAAGAATCTTTGAATTATTTTTCCGCAAAATATCCATTGTATTATAAAATTAGGAACCTGATTATCTTTACCAAATGTAAGCTAATATCAGATTAGAATTGTTTTAAGTTCCATATATTCTTCTAATCCATACTCTCCGAATTCACGTCCAATTCCTGATTGTTTCATTCCACCAAACGGAGCCAAAGGTTCATGCTTAAATCCATTGACGGCTACCGTTCCTGCTTCAAGCAGATTAGCAACCTGATATGCCTGTTTCTCATCATTAGTTTGTATATAAGCTGCCAGCCCATATGCTGTATCATTAGCTTTTTCAATAGCGTCTTCCAAGGTCTTGTAAGTAATAACAGATAATACCGGTCCAAATATTTCTTCACGGGCTATACGCATATCATTAGTTACATTCACAAAGACAGTTGGCTTTACAAAATTGCCATGCTCCAATCCTTCAGGATGTCCTAAACCTCCGCTTAAAATTTCAGCACCTTCTTCCATTCCTATCTTAATATAACTTTGTACCCTTTCATATTGCTTTACACTTACCATCGGACCAATATTAGTTTTTTCGTCTTCAGGATTTCCTACAGTTATAGTATTCACATATTGCTTAAGATTACTTTTAACCTCATCTACTCTGGACTCAGGAACCAAGAGCCTTGTAGCCGCTATACACGCTTGTCCGCTATTCATAAAAGCCAGCCCGAGGGACTGAGGGATAGCTATGGACAAATCTGCATCCTCCATAATTATATTGGCAGACTTTCCGCCTAATTCAAGCGTAATTTTCTTAAGGGTTTCAGCCCCGTCTTTTGCAATAGTTTTCCCCACCATTGTAGAGCCTGTAAATGATATTTTAGCTATATCTAAACTTTTAGTTATTTCTGCTCCCACAATATTTCCCAGTCCATTTACAATATTAAATACTCCTTCAGGTAGTCCTGCTTCATGTAAACATTCTGTAAGAACTTGAGTTTGCATCGCGCTCATTTCACTGGGTTTAATAACAGCTGTACAACCAGCTGCAATTGCTGTTGATAATTTTGTACATATAAATCCATTACTGGCATTCCATGGGCTGATAATTCCCACTACACCTACAGGATTATTCGTAACAACAGCATTTCCTATTTTCTTTTCCAGACCAAATTTCTTAAGAACTTCAACATTGGTAGCTATGGAACCCACAGCATTTTGGAAAGATGCTGTTGCAAACTGAACAGGAGAACCATATTCTTCTACCATAATATCAATAAGCTCTTTTTTCCGTTTTAATACTGCTGAATACATTTTCTCTAAATAACCTATCCGCTCTTCTTTTGTCGTTTTAGAAAAACTTTTAAAAGCTTCTTTCGCAGCAGCAATAGCATTCTGTGTATCTGCCACATCGCCTAATCTTACTTTCCCTAATAGCTCTTGAGTAGTGGGGTTTATTAAGTCAAATGTTTCTGTTCCATGGGGTTCTACAAACTTTCCGTTAATGTAGATTTCATTAATAAGTTTCATATCGTATTCTTTAAAGTTCTGCTACAAAATTACCTGTTACAATAACTTTAAGGTTGGCTTAAAAGTTCAATTTCACTTTGTTTAAACGTTCATGCTACCTGTCTGAAAAGTGGATATTCAAGTTTTATACTTTTATTTTTACGATTCGGTATTCTTATTTTACAGCTCAGTAAAACAATTTTGATTTCGTCTCATGGTCCATCATATCTTTGACTCAAGAAAAACAAACAAAATCATTAAAAACAAATAGTATGGACACAACATTATTGAACAAAGAAAATTTAGCTTACCAGAAAGCAGCAAAAAGAGTAAAAGACATAAAAGGATTTTATGGGAACCTTACTTCTTATTGTTTGGTTATTCCTTTTCTTTTAGTTCTCAACCTTTTAACAGCACCTGATCATTTATGGTTCTTCTGGCCGATGCTGGGCTGGGGAATTGGAATTGTAGCCCACGCCATCAATGTTTTCGGAATCGGAAAAGAATGGGAAGAGAAAAAGATTCAGGAACTGATGGATAAAGAAAAAAGATCCGGAAACCAATAAGTTTTATTATTTTTAATCTTAAATGGAAAACCGATAACCCATGATTAAAACAGTCATCATTGAAGATGAAAAACCGGCTGCAAGGAAACTCGAAAGAATGCTCAATTCTTTTCCTGAACTTGAGGTAATAGCCAATCTTGAATCCGTAGAAGCCGGTTTGCAATGGTTCTCAGAAAATGAGCATCCCCAGCTCATCTTTTCGGATATTATTTTAGGTGATGGTTTGTCATTTGATATTTTTGAAAAGGTCTCTACTAAAGCATTTATTATTTATACGACCGCTTTTGATCAGTACACCTTAAAAGCTTTTAAGTTAAACAGCATTGATTATTTATTAAAACCTATTCCGGAAGAGGATCTTGCTAAGGCTATTAATAAATTCAAATCTTTCCTTCCATCCGACCACATGGTAGATTCAAAGGAAATTAAAAAACTGATTAAAAAAGATAAGACAGTCCTTTCCAGAATATTGGTAAAAATAGGGTATAATCTGAAAATCATTCAAACACACGAGATCAGCTGTTTTTTCAGTGAAAATAAAATTGTCTATCTTCAGACTCAGGACAGGGTTTATCCGTCTGATTTCACACTGGATGAGCTGGAAAACGTATTGGATTCTGAAAAATTTTTCCGTGTTAACCGGCAGTTTATTATCAGCTCAGAGCATATCAGAAACATACACACTTCTCCTTATTACAAAGTGGATCTGGAATTTCAGCCCGACGAAGAAATTACGGTCAGCCGGGACCGTGTCAAAGATTTTAAAGAGTGGCTGGCAGGATAATATTACCTTTAATCATCTGTTATAAAAATCACTTGCTGATCCTACGAACTGATGAAAGGCTTCTGTAATCTCTTTTTTATTTTTAGTGGTTAGAGGAAAAGGTACCATATGGGAATATTCATAAGGATAGTCTTTGATCTCAACTTCTACATTAATATCTCTATAACCTCCTTTAACGGTATTTAACGCTTCTATCGGCGGAGCTACCTCATCTTTCTCCAGAACATATACTTTGATCTGGGATTCGAGCTCACGCATTCTTTTTTCTCTTTCTTTCTGAAAATAATTGTACCTGAGCATCATCTTAAACCAGCTTTCCTGAGGATGTAAAATCTCATCCTGATAATGTTTCAATCTGTTGTCTGATTTAAAATCCGAACTCAGCAATTCCGTAAAAACAGACTGCATTTTGATTGCGGACTGAGCATCCATAATGTATTTGGAAATAGGGAACATTCGGTCAATAGTCATACCGCCACAAAAACAAAAAAGTTTTGAGTCTTTAAAAAAGGATTCAGGATCTGCCATTTTAATAATAATAGAAAGAAATGAACCGATGGAATAGCCAAAAAGGTCCAAAGTCGCATCTGAAGCAATACTTTCTATCCTATGCTCCCGAATACTTTTTACTATCTGAATAATATCGGAATAGGTTTGCAGGCCGGACCAGAAAATTCTTTGGGGATGTGCCTCCAATCTGGAGCTTATAGCTGCATTTACATAAGAATAATTGGTATTTCCAGGATATTTATTTCTTCTAAAATTAGCAATATCCATCATCTCATGGCGGTTACTCCAGATAGGATCTGCCCGGTCCATATGAAAGGCAATGGGAAATAGAATGACTGCTTTTCCGGTTCTTTGGGCCAATTCATATGCCCAGGGCAAATATTTATCCCATTTCTTTTCATTTAACCCGTGAAAAAACAATATGCATCCTTTTGCAGTTTCTACATCCGCCCTTTTAAGGATATAATATTCAAAGTGTTTATTACATTCTATATCAATATCTTTGATGTCTACAGAAGGTTTATTATAGGCTAAGTAGGCCTCTTCATCCGTCTCCAAATGTTGATTATGCTTTAAACAATCCAGATTACCGGAGCCATGAAGTAAATTACAAACATGAGAGGTAAATGGAAAGGATTCAATAGTTAAATTTAAATCCGGTATCTCCTTTCTATCTTTTCTGGAATTAAAATGATTTTTCAATACTTCATGTAGTTCATAATATTCCATTGCAGATCGTGTTAATTGTTAGTATCTTTCAAATATAACTTTTAATAAGTCTTATTATTGTGATAATCAATATTTTTAAAGAACTTAAGATATTCTAGACATAATAAAAAAAGCGCCTTTTAAAGGCGCTTTTCTATATAAATTTAATTGTTTCAGGCAATAACTCCACTTCCTAACAATTCATCATCTTTATACCAAGCTGCAAATTGGCCTTCAGCCATTGCTGACTGTGGTTCTTCAAATTCAATATAAAATGCTTCTTCAAACTGATATAAAGTCGCCTTTTGAAGAGGTTGTCTATACCGTATTCTCGCTACTACTTCCATTGATTCTCCATTCTGAAGTCTTAGATCTTCTCTCACCCAATGAAGTTCGGCATTATTAATTTTTAGTGCTTTCCTGAATAATCCCGGGAATTGATGCCCTTCTCCCACAAACAGAATATTATTTTCCATATCACGGGAAACAATAAAGCAGCTTTCTTTATGTCCGCCGATTCCTAATCCCTTGCTTTGTCCAATGGTAAAGAATTGTGCTCCCTGATGTTTACCTATTACCTTTCCGTCCTCTTTTTTATAATTGATTTTCTGAGACAAGAATTCCAGTTCTTCTTTTTTAGAGGAAAATACAGGAACTTCCTGAGAAAACAGAGGTGAATCTTTAAATACCTCTACAATCTCTCCTTCTTTAGGTATCAATTGCTGCTGCAAAAACTGAGGAAGACTTACTTTTCCAATAAAGCATAATCCCTGAGAATCTTTTTTATCAGCTGTTACCAAGCCTATTTCTTTTGCTATTTCCCTTACCTGAGGCTTTGTAAGTTCGCCAATAGGAAACAAAGCTTTTGACAGCTGATCCTGGCTCAGCTGACATAGAAAATAAGACTGATCTTTATTATTATCCTTACCAGCTAAAAGATGAAAAACTTCTTTCCCATTTTCATCTACTGTTGAAGTAACCTGTGCATAATGACCCGTTGCCACCTTATCAGCACCTAATGACATGGCTGTCTTCATGAAAACATCAAACTTCACTTCTCTGTTGCATAAAATATCAGGATTCGGAGTTCTTCCTTGTTCATATTCAGCAAACATATAATCTACAATACGTTCTTTGTAGAGTTCACTCATATCAATTACCTGAAATGGAATTCCCAACTTTTGAGCTACCATTAGAGCATCATTACTGTCCTCAATCCAGGGACATTCATCTTCTAATGTTACCGATGCATCATTCCAATTTCTCATAAACAAAGCCACAACATCGTGTCCCTGCTGCTTCAATAGGTAGGCTGTAACACTGGAATCAACACCTCCGGATAATCCAACAACTACTTTCATAATAATTTTTTGATAAAATTTTTAGTCTTTATCTTAAGTTTGCAAAATTACAACAATCCTTTTCGCAAAAAAAATTATAATTTTAAGGATTGATAAAAACGATATTATATGAAAAAATATGCTATTCCATTGATGCTGTTATTTTCAGGATCAGTGTTTTCCCAAATTTCAATAGGCACTCCTGCTCAGGATAATAACAGATGGACTTTTGGTGGCGGAATAGGATTAGGATTCGGCAGCAATAGTGCATTTTATATACAGGCATCTCCGAGAGTCGGTTATCGGTTAACCAATGACCTTGAAGGCGGAGTTGTAGGAAGTGTTTCCTGGCAGACATCTGATTATTATAGATCCACCATGTTCGGAGTAGGTCCTTTCCTTAATTATTATATCGGCAGGTCTTTTTATTTGAGCGGAAACCTTCAGCATTACTTTATAGACTATAAGGATAAATATTATGATTATAAAACAAACCGTGAAGAAACCGCATTATATCTGGGAGGTGGATACATGCAGAGTTTAGGAGGAAGAGCTTTCATGCAGATCGGTGTTATGTATAATGTTTTATGGAAGGAAAATGACAGTATTTTCTCCAGCGGATTGGTTCCCAATATAGGTTTCGTTGTAGGACTTTAATATGAAAATACTAAAAAAAGCATCAGAATTCTCTGATGCTTTTCTATTAAATCAAATTATTTATTATTGTGATGACTTCTCAGTCGTCTTTTTTGGTTTCTGAGCTTTTCCGGCAAGTCCGTCTTTAGCTTCATTAACATCCAGAACCACTGTTTCTCCTTCTGAAAGCTGTTTATTTACCAACATTTCAGCCAACAGATCTTCAATATACTTCTGAATGGCTCTCTTCAATGGTCTTGCACCAAAGTCCTTATCCCATCCTTTTTCAGAAATAAAGTTTTTCGCTTCTTCAGTTAATTCCACTTTATATCCTAATTTCTCTAATCTACTGTACAGCTTATTAAGCTCAAGATCAATGATTTTCTTAATATCATCCTGCTCAAGGGAGTTGAAGATAATAATATCATCGATTCTGTTTAAGAACTCAGGAGCAAATGCCTTTTTAAGAGCATTTTCAATGGTTCCTCTCGCTCTCGAATCTGAAGTTGATTTTTTAGCTGCCGTTCCAAATCCTACACCATCTCCGAAATCTTTAAGATCTCTGGTTCCGATATTAGAAGTCAGGATAATAATTGTATTTCTAAAGTCGATCTTTCTGCCTAAGCTATCAGTAACGTGACCTTCATCCAAGATCTGCAACAGAATGTTGAATACATCCGGGTGAGCCTTTTCAATCTCATCCAAAAGAACAACAGCATATGGTTTTCTTCTTACCGCTTCTGTCAGCTGCCCACCTTCTTCATACCCTACATATCCCGGAGGCGCTCCCACTAATCTGGAAACAGCGAATTTCTCCATGTACTCGCTCATATCTATCCTGATCAAAGCTTCATCGGAATCGAATAGCTCACGAGCCATTACTTTTGCCAGCTCTGTTTTACCGACCCCCGTAGTTCCCAGGAATATGAATGTTCCAATAGGCCTGTTAGGATCCTTAAGACCGGCTCTGTTTCTTTGGATAGCTTTTACTACCTTTTTCACAGCATCCTCCTGACCGATTACTTTACCGTTCAGCTTATCATCCATTTGAGCAAGTTTATCAAGCTCATTTTTACCTACTTTGGTTACAGGTACACCACTCATCATGGAAACGACTTCCGCTACATTCTCTTCTGTTACTGTTTCTTTTTTCTCTTTTACATTCTTGTCCCATTGTTCCTGTGCGGAATTCAGTTCCATCTGTAAACGTTCCTCTTCATCTTTAAGCTTTCTTGCTTCAAGATAATCCTGAGCTTTTACTGCTTTTTGTTTAAGTTCTTTTATATCTTCAATTTTCTTTTCAAAATCTATGATTTCGGTAGGAACCTTCATGTTTTTGATGTACACTCTTGAACCGGCTTCATCCATAGCATCGATCGCTTTGTCTGGCAAGAAACGATCAGTTATATATCTTGATGTCAAATTGACACACGCTGCAATAGCTTCCGGAGTATAGATTACATTGTGATGTTCTTCATATTTATCTTTGATCTGATTCAGAATCTGAATAGTCTCCTCAATTGAAGTCGGTTCCACCATTACTTTCTGGAATCTTCTTTCCAAAGCTCCGTCTTTTTCTATGTACTGACGGTATTCATCTAAAGTAGTTGCACCGATGCATTGAATTTCCCCTCTTGCCAAAGCAGGCTTAAACATATTGGAGGCATCAAGACTTCCAGTAGAACTTCCTGCCCCTACAATCGTATGAAGCTCATCAATAAATAAAATTACATCACGATTTTTCTCCAGCTCTGTCATAATCGCTTTCATTCTTTCTTCAAACTGACCACGGTATTTTGTACCTGCCACTAAACTGGCAAGATCCAATGTGATCACTCTTTTACCGTAAAGGACTCTCGACACTTTTTTCTGTTGAATCCTCAAAGCCAATCCTTCAGCAATTGCTGATTTACCAACTCCCGGTTCCCCAATGAGTAGAGGATTGTTCTTCTTTCTTCTTGATAGAATCTGAGAAACTCTTTCTATTTCTTTTTCACGACCGATTACAGGGTCCAATTTTCCGTCTCTTGCCAATGCCGTAAGGTCCCTACCAAAGTTATCCAAAGTAGGTGTCTTACTTTTTGCTGAGCCTAAATTTCCTGTCGGTTTTCTCATCTGCTCGAATTCTTCTCTTTCATCGTCATCATCATAAGCACTCATTCGTGGTGCCTCTCCTGAGTTCTTAAGCATTGTCATATACTCTCTTGAAACTCCTTCATAGTCCACATCATAAGCTCCCAGAATACTTGAAGTAGGGTCTTCATATTTGTAAAGAATACCTAAAAGCAAATGAACGGTATTAATCTCATTACTTTTATATTGTCTGCATTCCAGTTCCGCACGTTTGATAGCATGATCCGCCATCTTCGTGAAGGAAATATTAGTGACCTCCTCAGAAATAGGATTTAAACTTGCTGTATTTAGAGTTTCAATTTTTCTTCTGATTTGTGTTAAATCGGCATTAAGGTTTTGAAGGATTTCTTTTGCAGAGTTTTCCGTTTTTATAATACCTAAAAGTAGATGTTCCGTATTAAGAAATTCACTTTTCAGCCTTTTAGCCTCATTCTTGCTTTGTTTGAACACTTGGCTCAAACCTTGTGAAAACTTATAATCCATAATATATCTCTATTAGAATAAAGATAGACTTATCTTTTATTCAATAACTAAATTACAAATATTTTACCAAAAATGAATTCCTGACTTTATGGCAGAAAAAAAATTTATTATCTCATTG